>NZ_JASCOO010000114.1:0-12873 GCF_029959485.1 Stenotrophomonas sp. PS02301 | reverse complement strand
GGCGGGGCGCGGGGGCGGGCGGGGCGGGGGGGGGGGGCCCCCCCCGCCCCCCCCCACCACCGTGAGCCATCATCGGCGGCTGACGTTTCGGCAGTTACGCTGGCTCCCTCGTGAAACCGATGGAGCCCCCCATGCGCCTGACCCGTACCCCGTTGCTGTTGGCCTTGGCCAGCCCGTTGTGGCTGGCCGCCTGCAGTCCGTCGGCGCCGCCGCCGGCCGAGACTGCCGCCGCCGATCCCGCCCAGGGGCCGGCCACGACCATTCCGGAAGGCCGCCCGACGCCCGGTGATACTGTGCCGTCGTCCGGCCTGTCGCCGGATGCGGTCACTGCCGGCAGCCCCGCGCCGGATGCCGCTGCGCCTGCTTCGGGCGGTGCCACGACACCTGCTGCGGACGCCACCGCCACACCCGCCGCGCCGACCAGCGCTGGCACCCGCGATGTCCGTCAGCGCATCGATCAGGTCCTCGGCGATTCTGCCCAGTACGAAACGGTCTTCAACGCCTTCCAGAAAGCCGTCAATGGCGGCGATCGCGCCGCGGTGGTCGAGGAGGTTCGCTTCCCCTTGAACATCGCCAACGGCGCCAGGATCACCGGCCCCGGCGAGTTCCAGCGCAACTACGAGCGCATCCTGACCCCGGCCGTGCGCAAGGCCATCGCGGCGCAGAAATTCGACGACGTCATGGTCAACCAGCAGGGCGTGATGATCGGCGACGGCCAGGTCTGGCTCAACGGCAGCTGCCTGGATGCGGCCTGCAGCCGCACCGAGGTCAAGGTCGTGACCATCCAGTAAGCCGATGCAGCGCCTGAGCGCGCGTGAGTTGTGCAGGCTGCCGGCGATGCACCGGCAGCCTGCCAAGGCTCAGGCCTTCGGCGTGAGCTTGAGCAGCTTGCCGTTGCTGCCATCTTCCAGCAGCCAGATCGCGCCATCCGGACCCTGTTCGATCTCGCGGATGCGCTCACCCATGTCGAAGCGCTCGGCCTCGCGGGCGGTGTCGCCGTCGAAGGCCACGCGGACCAGCGCCTTGGACGACAGGCCGCCGATGAAGCCGCTGCCCTTCCACGCCGGGAACTGCGTACCGTTGTAGATGATGAAACCGGCCGGGGAGATCACCGGGGTCCAGGTCACCTTGGGTGCAGCGAACTCCGGACGGGTGTCGTGGTCGGGGATGTCGCGGCCGTCGTAGTGGCTGCCGTTGGAGACGACCGGATAGCCGTAGTTGGCACCGCGTTCGATCAGGTTCAACTCGTCACCGCCGGCCGGGCCCATTTCGTGCACCCACAGCTTGCCGCGTGCATCGAAGGCGATGCCCAGCGCATTGCGATGGCCCAGCGACCACACCTGCGCGGCCACGCCCCCCTGCGAGGCGAACGGATTGTCGGCCGGCACGCTGCCGTCGTCGTTGAGGCGGATCAGCTTGCCGAGATTGCCGCTCATATCCTGGGCGGGGTCGAACTTCTGGCGCTCGCTGGAGGTGATCCACAGTTTGCCGTCCGGACCGAAGGCGAGGCGGTGGCCGTAATGGCCCTTGCCGCTGACCTTGGGGGTCTGGCGCCAGATCACCTTGAGGTCTTCCAGCCTGCCGCTGCCATCGGCCGCCAGTGCCAGGCGTGCACGCGCCACCGCAGCACCGCGGGTATCGCCGTCGCCTTCCTCGGCGTAGCTGAGATAGATCAGCTGGTTCGTCGCGAAGTCAGGGTGCGGCAGCACATCGCCGAAACCGCCCTGGCCGCCGTAGGCCACCTCGGGCACGCCGGTGATGGTGGCGGTCTTGCGGGTCTGCACGTTGAAGTGCTTCAGCGCGCCTTTCTTCTCGGTGACCAGCAGGCTGCCGTCGGGCAGGAAGCTCATCGCCCACGGTTCGTCGAAGCGGGCGAACTCCGTGGCGGCGAATGGCCACTGGGCTTTCTTGAGGACCGGTGCGGTCGGGCTGGCCGTGTCTGCCGCGACACAGGCGGTGGTGAACAAGGCGGGGGTGAGACTGATGGCGAGGGTGAGCAACAGCTTGCGGGTCATGGAAGTCTCCGTCGGGGAGGCGATGGCCAGCCCCTGTTGTACACCATGGCCATCAACGCCGCGTGGACCAAAGGTCCTGCAGACATGACAACGGCGACCCGAAGGCCGCCGTTGTCGTCAGCGCCGGTGCGCTGCAAGCAGGCGCGATCAGGTGCCGCGCGGCACGCCTTTGTCCAGGTGCGCCTGGCGCAGCGCGGTCGATTCATCCCAGCCGCGGCGCACGGCAGTGCGGGCCTGTTCCCAGCTCAGCTTGCTCTGGCCATGTTCCTGCGCCCAACGGGACTGCAGCTCGGCTTCCACTTCTTCATACGCGCGGATCATATCGTCGGCACGGGTGCGATGACCGAGTTGATACGCGGGCTCGTAATCATCGAAGAACTGGTTGTTGTCGTAGTACGGTTCGCTTGGAAAGCGCTCACGCCAATAGTCCGATACGGCCTGGCGCGGGACACCGTCTTCCGGCACCCGGCCGGGAATCTGATAGTCAGTGCTCATGTGTTGGCTCCGGTTGGGTGAGGCTTCACCGTACCCAAAGCCGGGTTAACGTCATGGGCCCGCGAGGTGAATGACACATCAAGCGCCATTCACCTGCGCATCTGCTCAGCCCGGGTGATCGCGGCGCGGGAACATGTAGATCACCGCACCCACGGCGAACGCGATGCCCGCCGCAGCGATGTTCTGCCAGCTCGCACTGGCGAACAAGGCCAGGCACAACACCAGCGCCAGGATCGGAATCAGCGGGCCACCCGGCAGCTTCAGTGCACCCGGGCGATCACGGAAACGACGCGCCAGCACCAGCACCGCGGCGGCCGTACCGATGTAGGCGAACAGGCGCGTGGTCATCGACAACAGCGCCAACTGCACGAACGAACCGGACAAGGCCAGCGCCAGCGCGATCAGGCCCTGCGCGATGATCGCCGCCGCCGGTGTGCGCAGGCGCGGGTGCACCTGGGCCAGGATCTTCGGCCCGTAGCCATCGCGCGCCAAGGCGAACAGGAAGCGCGGGCCCATCATCATCGTGTTGCTGTTGGTGCCGAGGATGGAGATCGTCGCGCCGACGGTCAGGATCAAGGCGAGCGTGAGTCCACCGAAGCTGGCGGCGGCATCGGCCAGCGGCGTCGGCGAGCTGGCCAACCCGGCCAGCGTGCCCTGCGCGATGAACTGCACCGCGCCGTAGATCACGGTGACGGTGATGATCATGGTGATCAACGCGAACGGAATATCGCGGCGCGGGTTCTTGTACTCGCCGGCGGCCGCCGGAATGTTCTCGAAGCCGGCGTAGGCATACAGCAGCAGCAGCGCGGCTTCGCCCATGCGCTGCAGATCGTGCGGGTCCGGGCGCACGCCGGAGAAGGCCAGATCGGTATCGACGTAGAACACGCCGATCGCCACGAACAGCAGCAGCGGCAGCAGCTTGCCGATCACCAGGATCACCCCCGTGCGTGCCGCCGAGCGCACGCCGGCCACGTTCACCGCGGTGAGGAAACCGAGCGAGACGACGATGATCACGATGCGGCCGATGTCATGCCCGGCCCACGGCCAGAAGCGTGCCACCGCATCGGCCAGTGCATTGCTGAGCGCGGCGGCGGAGCTGATCCGGGTCAGCCAGATCATCCAGCCGATCTCGAACCCGGCAAACCGGCCGAAGGCCTCACGCGCATACAGATAGCTGCCACCGGGCTCGTCGAAGTAGCTGGCGGCCTGCGCATAGCAGAGCACCAGCAGCGCGACCACGATGCCGGCGGCGACCACGCCCCACAGACTGAAGGGGCCGAGCAGGGCAACGGTGGCGGCCGGCAGCAGGTAGATGCCACTGCCGATCACATCGTTGATCGAGAGCCCGACGATCTGCCAGCGGCTGACCGCGCGTTCGAGCTGCGGATCCGGCGGTGCGGTACTCAACGCACGCTCCCGGTCAGCACGGGCAGTTGCCACTCGGCCTGCAGGCGCTGGTACTCCGCACGCGGCAGCAGCACGAAGCGCGGCCGCGCGCTGGCATTCAACCAGGCCAGCAGCGTGGTCATCCGTGCAGGCTCCATCGCGGTGCAGCCGGCGGTGGCCTCACCGGGCGCGCGCCACAGGTGTGCGAAGATGCAGCTGCCACGGCCGGGCGTGGCCCTGGGGTTGTGCTCGATGACGAAGCCCTCGCGATAGCGCACGTCGCCCTTGTTGTGCAGGTCCAGCCGCATCGGCTCGGTCGAGCCTTCCACGGCCTCGGCGCCGACCACCTCCGCATCGACGATGCGGTTGTAGTACGGCGAATCCGGTACATCCATGCAGTAGCTGGTATCGCGCATCGGCTGGTAGGGCAGGCCGCTGGTGACGCCGGGCGCATAGCCGAAGGCCGGCCCGATCGCAAAGATACCGGCCGGGCTGCGCCCGTCGCCTTCCTGCTTCTGCGGCGTGCCGGCCTGGGCCGGATGCAGTCCCTCGCCCCACGCGCTGCCGCTGCGGCCCACGGCCACATCGAAGGCGGCGCCATGTGGCTGCCAGCCCGTGTCGGTGCGCTCGAAAGCCTGCAGCCTGCCCTGGGTGGCCTCCCAGCCTTCGGTGGTGACCACGACCAGCTGCGTGCTGCCCTCCAGCGTGGCGGCGAAAACGGGCGCGCTGACGACCAGCAACACGGCGGCGGTGACGGAACGGAACAGCGACATCATCGTGGCGGACTCCAGGGATCAGCTGTCGATCAGGTGTTCGATCCGTTCCAGGTTCACCCCGAGCTGGCGGTGGCGGTCCGGGTTGGCGTGGCACAGCAGGACGAAGACAACATCCAGCAGGGACTGCAATGAGGAACGGTACAGCAGTTGCGCCACGTGCGGCGCCGGGTCGTGGGCGCACAGCACCAGGCTGGCATCGGCATGCGCGCGCAGCGGGTTGGCGCTGTGGCGGGTGATCGAGACTACCTTGCCGCCCATGTCCTGGAACTGGCGCGACAGCTGGAACAACTGCGGCAGCTTGCCGAACTCGGAGAACACCAGCATCGCATCCCCGGGCCGCGCGGCCGAGAGGTTGGCCATCATCAGGATCGGATCGGCGTGGTGCACGGTGAGCATGCCGAGCAGCGACAGCCGCATGGCGAACTCACGCGCGTACAGGCCGTCATCGCCCAACCCGTAGACGAACACCTTGGGTGCCCCGTCGATCAGCTGCACGATGGCTTCGATGTCGGCCTGTGGATTGGCCAGCCAGGTTTCTTCTTCGGCGGCGGCTTTGCTTGCGCGCAGCCGCTCGGCGATCTGGGTGAAGCCGTCGGCCGCCTCCGGCGCGGGTGGCCGGCTGTGCGGGTCATTGCCGGCGCGCGCGACGGCCTCGCCGATGGAGTACTTGAGATCGGGGTAGCCCTTGAAGCCGAGCTTCTGGCTGAACTTGACCACGCTGGACTGGCTGATCCCCAATGCACTGGCCAACTGCTGGGAGGAGTAATCGCGCAGGAGGTGGGCGTTGTCGAGAATGAAGTCGGCGATGCGACGTTCGATCGCCGACATGTGGTCACGCTCGGAGCGGATTTTCACCAGGGGCGGCATGGGCACGGGTCAGGACCACCGCCGCGGCGTGATCATGTCCAGCCCACGCACCTCGGTGATGCCCAGCCCGGGCGCATCGCTGATGGTGATCTCCGATTCGTTGAAGTTGACCCCGCCGGTGACCGGGTTGAACTGGCCCAGTGACGGCCCGTCCAGATCCACCTTGGTGATGATGTCGCTCTTGGCGACGGCCAGGTGCACGGCGGCGGCCACCGAGATGCTCGATTCGATCATGCAGCCGATCATGCACGGCACGCCGTAGATCGCGGCGATGTCGGCGATGCGGATCGCGTTGGACAACCCGCCGGTCTTCATCAGCTTGATGTTGATGATGTCGGCGGCGCGCTGCTGGATCAGGTCGAATACCTGGCCGGGGTTGAACACGCTTTCATCGGCCATGACCGGCGTGTTGACGCGATCGGTGACGTATTTCAGGCCACTGATGTCGGCGGCCTTGACCGGCTGCTCCAGCAGCTCCAGCACCACGCCGGCTTCTTCCAGCGCATGCATCGCGTGCACGGCCTGCTTGGCGGTCCAGCCCTGGTTGGCATCCAGCCGCAGCAGGGCGCGGCCCTGCACCGCGGCGTGGATCGCCTTGACCCGTTCGATGTCCAGGCCGATGTCCTTGCCGACCTTGATCTTCAGCGACTCGAACCCGCGTTCGATCGCCGAGAGCGAGTCGGCCACCATCTTGTCGATGTAGTCCACGCTGATGGTGATGTCGGTGGTGATCACCGGGTCGCCACCACCGAGCATGCGGTACAGCGGCGCGTTGTGCAGCTGCGCCCACAGATCGTAGATCGCGATCTCCACCGCCGCCTTGGCGCTGGTGTTGCGTTCCATCGAGGTCTGGATCAGCCCGCAGAGCCGGTTGAGGTTGGCCACGTCCTCGCCGATCAGGCGCGGCTTGATGAAGCTGTCGATGGCCTCGATGATCGAGCCGTGGGTATCGCCGGTGATCACCGCCGTGGCCGGCGCCTCACCGTAGCCGGTGTGGCCGCTGTCGGTGCGGACCAGCACCACTACGTCTTCGACGGTGTCCACGGTGCGCAGCGCGGTCTTGAACGGGGTCTTCAGCGGCACGCGCAGCATGCCGAGTTCGATGTCGGTGATCTTCATTCAGGGGGTCTGTGGCCGAAGGCGCTGGATGTTGGTGATGCGGTCGATGTAGCTCACGGTATCGCTGGCCATCATCGGCTCCAGCGGAGTGACCGACACGCCGTTGAGATGGGCCTGCACGCGCTTGCCGTCCGCGCCGATCCAGCCGCCGCCGGCGGTGTCATGGATCAGCCAGGTGCGGCCGTCGATGTGGCCGATCGCCATCATCACGTGGCCGGGGATGTAGACCAGATCGCCGACCTGCAGCTCTTTTACGGCGGCGTCGCGCGTGGGCTTGCCGTCCTTCGCGGTGAAGGCGATGCGGTCCAGCGCGGGGCTGATCGCCTGCGCGCTGGTGTTGCGTGGCATCAGCACGCCCACGCTGCGGTAGATCTCCGAGACGAAGCCGCTGCAGTCGCGGGTGTCGTAATCGTGGCCCCAGCCGTAGCGTTCGCCGAGGAACTTGAAGGCCTGGGTCAGCAGTGTGCGCGGGGTCA
Source organism: Stenotrophomonas sp. PS02301 (assembly GCF_029959485.1). Taxonomy (NCBI): domain Bacteria; kingdom Pseudomonadati; phylum Pseudomonadota; class Gammaproteobacteria; order Lysobacterales; family Lysobacteraceae; genus Stenotrophomonas; species Stenotrophomonas sp. PS02301. The sequence goes on along the minus strand of NZ_JASCOO010000114.1, from coordinate 5,739 downwards.
GCGGCAGGTAGTCATCCGCAGTGTCCTGCGAACGCGGCAGCAGCGCCGGGATCAGTGCCAGGCGACCGTCGGCTTCGCGTACCGGCAGCCGCACCACATGCGCGGCATGTGCCTGCTGGCCATTGACGGTCTTCTCCAGCGGCCAGTCGGCGATCACCGGCAGGCGCACGCCCATGTCCAGTTGAAGCCGCGACACGCGCGGTTCCTCGGGCGTGTAGGCGGTGAACGCCGTGGCGCCGGTGACCACGCGGTAAGGACCGTGCTGACCGTAGCCGAGCACGGTCTCCGCATCGCCGATACCCACGAAGCGCCTTTCGATCCACGCCGAATACCGTTCGCTGGTGATGAACAGCCAGCGCCCGTCGGCGCTTTCATGCAGCACCGCCACCGCATCGCCGGGGAACAGCGCCGACTCCTGGAAGCGGTCGATATCGGTGTCGCCCTGGCTGCTGAACACCCGCAGCGCGGTCGGGAATGCCCGCAGCGCGGCACGATGGGTGACCAGGCCGTACTGGAGGGCGCGCTGCGCCGGTATCGCCTCCAGGGCGAGATTGGCCAGCGTCTCCCTGCGCTGCTGGTCGCTGATGGGCTTGCCATCCTGACCGTACAGCGTGCGCTGCGGCCACGTGGACAGCGACTGGATGCTGCCCAGCACTTGAGCACGGGGCAGTTGCGCCGGCAGCGCGCGGAGATCGTGGATCGAGGCGTCTTCGGCACGCATGCGGGCGTTCTGCGCGGCGATAGCTGCGCGATCAAGGATCACGCGGTCCGGATCGGGCAGGCGATCGGCCCAGAAGCCGGGCGCGAGATAGGCCTCGCGCAGGGCGATGACCCCGCCGAAATCGGCGGCGGGCGCAGCACGCGGCGCCTCGGCCCATGCCGGCGCCAGCGTCGTCGCAAGGACCGCCGCCAGTAAAGTGCGCGAAAGCCAGCGGGACCGCACGGGGCGGTGGGGGGAAGCCAGGATCATCACGCGGTCACCCTCCTCGGAAGCATCAGGAATATTTATTCCTTTTTTCGACGAAAGCAAGAATAAATTATTGACCGGCTATCAGGCCCGTGTTACACAGCGATTACCCCACCCGCACCTTGGGAAGTGTCGCCGTGGATCCTGTGATGCGCAAACCGCGATTGCCTCTGCCTGCTGTCTGGTGCCTGTGCGCTGGTCTGCTGACAACGCCGTGGGGGCTGGCCGCTGCGCCGGCCGCGCTGCCGACGGTGATCGCCGGGATCGACCGCGGTGCGTTCGCGCAGGCCGAGGCCGACATCGCGACGGCGTTGCAGGATCCGCGCCTGCCGGCAGCCGATCGTCAGGCCTATGCCTTCGAGCGCGAACGCATGCGTCGCATGCGGCTGGACTTCACCCTGGACGCGTCGGCTGCCAAAGCGCAGCTGCGCAAGCAGATCCCCGACCTCCACGATGACGACTTCGCGCGCTGGGAGGCGGCCGGCCTGATCGAACATCTGGATATCGATGGCCAGCGCCGCTACTTCAAACGCGCGCCGTCCAATCTGTTCCGGATCAGCGCGGAAGCACGCGCCCGGCGCGCACCCGGTGCCCCGGTGCCGAAGGATGGCCCTTACGAGCATCTGCACCCGCACCACGAAGAGATCGTCGCCGCCGCCCGCGCTACCGGCGCGACCAGCCTGGTGCCGCGCCGCATCGAGGTGACCCAGTCGCTGGTGGTCAAGCCCGATGCCGTGCCTGCCGGCGAAATCATCCGCGCGTGGATTCCGTACCCGCGCGCCATCCCCGGGCAGCAGCAAGACATCACCTGGATCGCGGGTTCACCGGCCGGCGCGCAGGTGGCGCCTGAAGCCACCCTGCAGCGGACCGCCTACCTGGAGCGCAAGGCGGTGGCCGGCACGCCCACGGAGTTCCAGATCCGCTACGCAGTGACTGTGTACGCCCGGCATATCGAGGTCGATCCGGCCAGGGTCCAGCCCACGCCGCAGGATCCTGCGCTGAAGCCGTACCTCGCCGAGCAGGCGCCGCACATCGTGTTCACCCCGGCGCTGCGCGCGTTCTCGACGAAGGTAGTCGGGACGGAGACCGATCCGTACCGGATCGTGCAGAAGCTGTTCGACGCGGTGGACGCCATTCCGTGGGCCGGTGCGCGCGAGTACGCGACGATCGCCAACATCAGCGATTACGCCCTGCACGCCGGCCATGCCGACTGCGGGCAGCAGACGCTGCTGCTGATCGCCCTGTTGCGCTTGAACGGGATTCCCGCGCGCTGGCAGTCCGGCATGGTCTATTCCGATGATGCGGTCGGCTACAACAACCTGCACGACTGGGGCGCGGTGTATCTGGCGCCGTATGGCTGGGTGCCGATGGATGTCACCACCGGGCGGTTGGACAGCCCGCAGCCGGCGTTGCGCGATTTCTATCTGGGCGGGCTGGATGCCTATCGCATCGCCTTCAACGACGACTACGGCCAGCCGCTGGTGCCAGCCAAGCAGCACGTCCGCTCGGACACAGTGGATTCCCAGCGCGGTGAGGCCGAGTGGTCCGGCGGCAACCTGTACTTCGATCAATGGAATTACGACGTCCAGTCGCACGTGGTGCCACTGGAGGCAACGCGGTAAACAGCGGTATCCACGATTCCACATCTGCAGGAGAGAGCAGGGAATGAATGCAAAGCGATTGAAGCGTGCGGCGGTGTACGCCGCGCTGGGGGTGTGTCTGGGCAGCCTGGTGCCGATAGGCGCCTCGGCACAGAACGTCAGTGGTGCCGTGGCCGGCCGTGCGACGGCCGGTGACCAGGTGACGGTGGTCAGCAACGGCACCGGCCTGACCCGCACGGTCACCGCCAGTGCCGATGGCAGCTACCGCCTGGGTCAGTTGCCGGTCGGCGATTACCAGCTGCAGCTCAGCCGTGATGGCCAGAAGCTGGGTGAGCCGTTCGCGGTGAGCGTGGCAGTCGGCGGCACCACCACCGTCAATCTGGCCAGCAGCGGTGACGTGGTCAACCTCGATGCGCTGCAGGTGATCGGTGCCCGCGTGGTCAACCGCGTGGACGTGTATTCCACCGAGACCTCGTTCAACGTCAACCGCCAGGAGCTGTCGCGTCTGCCGGTGGCGCAGGATCTATCGGCAGTGGCATTGCTGGCACCCGGTGTGGTGGGCGGCAATTCCTCGTTCGGTGGCCTGTCCTTCGCCGGTTCCTCGGTGGCAGAGAACGCGGTCTTCATCAACGGCTTGAACGTCACCGACATGTACACCCGTCGTGGCTTCTCCAGCGCGCCGTTCGGCTTCTTCAACGAATTCCAGGTCAAGACCGGTGGCTACTCGGTGGAATTCGGGCGTTCCACCGGCGGCGTGATCAATGCGGTGACGCGCTCGGGCACCAACGAGTTCCAAGGCGGCGTGGAAGTCACTGCCGAACCGAGCGCGCTGCGCTCCAGCCCACGTGACCACTTCCATCGCGACGGCACGCCGCATTCCTATGCCAGCCGCGACGACAGCTCGTTCCTGAAGACCAACGTCTGGGGTTCCGGCCCGATCATCAAGGACAAGCTGTTCCTGTTCGCGATGTATGAAGACCGCGACGACACCGGCCACAACACCTCCTCCGACGCACTGAGCTGGTTCAAGAACAAGAGCGACAACGGCTTCTGGGGCGCCAAGCTGGATTGGAACATCAACGACAACCACAGCCTGGCGCTGCTGGCGTTCTCCGATGAGGGTGAGATCACCAACGGCGCGTACAACTACGATTGGGATGATGATCAGATCGGTGCGTGGGGCGGCGATTCAGTCACCGAGACCGGTGGCAAGAACTGGTCGGCAACCTACACCGGTCACTTCGGCGAGAACTTCACCGCGCGTGCCATGGTGGGCGAAAACAACCAGCGCGCCTTCACCAACTCCTCGCTGGATGAAGCGTGCAGCCCGGTGTTCACCGACGCCAGCTATGCGTCACGTCTGGGCAAGCTCAACGGCCTGCGCCCGGGCTGCCACCCCACCGGCGCCGCCGTTGCCGAGCGCGATGACACGCGCGAAGTCGCGCGGTTGGACTTCGAATGGCAGCTGGGCACGCACCTGCTGCGCTTCGGTGTGGACCGCGAGCTGATGACGACCAAGCAGTCCACGCGTTACCCGGGCCCGACCCAGCTCAGCTACACCGCCTACGTCGCCCGGCCGGGCGATGAAGTGTGGGATGGCGCCAACGCCTATGTGCCGGCCGGTGTGACCGAGATGCTGCGCGCACGCAATCGCGTGTCCGGCGGCACCTTCGAGACGGAAGCCAACGCGTTCTATCTGGAAGACATCTGGAACATCACCCCGAACCTGATGTTGAACCTCGGCGTGCGCTGGGACCGCTTCGAGAACCGCACTGCCGACGGCGATGCCTTCATCAAGATGGACGACCTGATCGCGCCGCGCTTCGGCTTCTCGTGGGACATGAAGGGCGACGGCAGCACCAAGCTGTTCGGCAACGCCGGCCGCTATTACCTGCCGGTGACCAACAACATCAACGTCAACTTCGCCGGTGGCCTCACCGACGAGTACTCCTACTACGTGCTCAACGGCTGGCAGCAGCAGGCCAATCCGGTCACCGGTGCGCCGTACATGGCCCCGGTCATCGGCCAGCAGATCGGCCCGGTCGATACCCGCATGAACACCGGTGCGGCCGACCTGCGCCAGAGCGTGGACAAGGATCTGAAGGCGGTCTACCAGGACGAGTACATCCTCGGCTTCCAGACCATGATCAACCAGGCTTGGTCGTGGGGCGTCAACGCCACCTACCGCAAGATGGACCGCGCGCTGGATGACATGCGCATCAACCACACCCCGTGCGGGCCGACCGGCACCACCCTGTGGCCGATCGCCAATCCGGGCGAGAGCCTGACGATCTGGGGCGACTCCAGCATCGGCTGCGCCACCGAGGGCTGGATCACCATTGATACCTCCAAGGATGGCTACCGCAAGGGCGGCAGCCTGGAGGTGGTGGGCTATTCCAAGCCCAAGCGCACCTACAAGGCGCTGGAATTCCAGATCGACCGCGCGTGGGATGAGAAGTGGCTGTTCAACGCGTCTTACCTGTGGTCGCGCAGCGATGGCAACTTCGAAGGTCCGGTCAATTCGGATACCAACTACGGCGACACCGGCATGGTCCAGCACTGGGATCATCCATCCAACAACCAGCGCTATGGCCCGCTGTTCAACGACTTCCGCCATCAGTTCAAGTTCCGCGCCGCCTACGCGCTGAACGAGCAGTGGTCGTTCGGCACCACGCTGCAGGTGCTGTCCGGTGGCCCGATCACCGCCTTCGGCGTGATGTGGCCCAACGACACCGTGGCCGGCGGCAGCACCTCCAGTGAAGGCAGCGGCGGCGGTACCGGCTGGCTGTGCGTGGCCAACTGCTCGGGCGCGTACAACCAGCGCCAGTTCGAGTACAGCCCACGCGGCGCCTTCGGTCGCCTGCCGTGGACCTGGACCATGGGCGCCAACGTCACCTGGCGGCTGCCGGTGGAGGGCATCGACCTGAGCGCACGCCTGTCGGTCTACAACCTGTTCAACAACCAGACCGTCATCAACGTGCACCAGCGTTATGAAGCCCAGCCGGGCCAGGTGCGTGAGAACACCTTCAACACCGGCACCCGCTGGCAGGCACCGCGTTACACGCAGCTGATGGTGACCTGGAACTTCTGATCCGTCCCGTGCGTGGCAGGTGCCGACAGTGCGTCGGCACCTGCCTTCACCGCCATACGGTAGGTACCGACCGGTGGTCG
>NZ_JASCOO010000113.1:0-13058 GCF_029959485.1 Stenotrophomonas sp. PS02301 | reverse complement strand
TGGCAGGCTGCGATCGCCTGACGATTTCACCGGATCTGCTGGAAAAGCTGGACGCCGATCACGGTGAGTTGCCGCGCAGGCTGGTGGCCGGTGCGGCCGAGTCTGTGCAGGTGACGCCGATCGATGGGGCGCGGTTTGCGGCGGATCTGGCGGCCGATCCGATGGCGACGGAGAAGCTGGCGAGCGGTATCGATGCGTTCGCCAAGGACCTGGAGGCGTTGCGGCAGACGATCCGCGCGCGGTTGTAAACGCGGGCGGTTGCATGGCTGCGGCCTGAATGCCGCCGCTGGCGTTGACGTGGCGTGGACGCAACTTCACTCGGGCTTGCCGCCGGCAGGCAGACACTCGGGCCATGTTCCATAAACAGGGATCGACCATGAAGACGAGCTTCCGCGTGTTGTGCCTGGGCAGTCTGCTCGCCGTATCGGCCGTCGCCGGCGCCCAGACCTATGGCCCCAAGGACGAGGGACGCCGCTTCAACGACGGCAGCAAGGTGGTGTGCCACAACGTCGAGGTCCAGCGTAATTCCAAGGACCCCAACCGCATCACCGGCACCGCGACCGGCGCCGTGGTCGGGGGGCTGCTCGGCAACCAGGTCGGCGGCGGCAACGGCAAGAAGCTGGCCACGGTCGCCGGTGCGGTGGCCGGTGGTGCCGCAGGCCGTCAGATCCAGGGCAACCAGCAGTCCAAGAACGGTGATCGCGTGGTTGAGCGTCGCTGCGAGCGTCAGTACCGCTGATCAAGCGCCGCACACTGCGTTGCCGTTGATGTGGGCAACAGGATCACGAAATGACGGCCCGGTGGGTCGTCATTTTTTTGTGCGCGGCCGGATGGCCGGATCAGCGCAGCGGCGGACTGCCCGCCAACGTGCGCGCCCCGGTGATGATCATCCGCAGCATCTGGGTCAGCTGCTCGATCAGTTCCGGATCCTTCTCCGGTGGCAGATCCACTGCAGTGGCGCCCATCGCGAACACCAGCCGGGTAATCGCCTTGGAGGCCAACGCCGGTTCGTGCAGGCGCGCGCCGTCGGCGGCCGCCAGGCGGATCAGGTCGACCCGCAGTTCGTCTTCGAAGTAATTCAGTTCGCGATCCACCGCATGCTTGAACGCGTCCGAGCCGGCGGTGCCTTCGCGCAGCAGGACATGGAGCAGGCGGTCGTCGGCGCGCAGCTGCTCCATGAAGGTCTCCACCGAGAGGCGGATCACGCTGCGGTCGGAGGAGGCGGCGCGCTGGCGCGCCTCGCCGATGATGGTGCGCAGCGAGCGCCCGGCCAGGTCGATCAGGGCCACGGTCAGCTCGTCCATGTCGCGGAACTGCCGGTAGAACGAGTTCGGGGCGATCCCGGCTTCACGCGCGACCTCGCGCAGGCTCAGCGTGGAGACGCTGCGGTGCGGGCCGATCAGGGCCAATGCCGCGGCCAGCAGATCCTCACGTGAGATCGAGGCTTTGCGCGCGGGATGGGCGTCGTCGGAGGCGGGCAGGGGCAGGTCTGGGGAGGTCATCAGGGGCAGCGCGGTCAAGTCCCTGAATCATAGCTCGTCCCGGCCATATACAACTGTATACACAGTCGTATGCTCGGCCGTATAGTGCGCAGCATGAGCACCGTCCCGCGCATTTCCGCCCGCCGTCACGTCGCCAGCCCCCGCCGCTGGGTCCCCGAAGCGCTGTTCGACTTCTGGGGCACCCGTCTGCACCCGCTGTGGACGCTGCGCCGCCCCTTGGCCCGGCTGCTGTCGCGCACCGCCGAGAGCGCGGATGCGGTCACCCTGGTGCTCACGCCCAACCGCCATTTCCGTGGCCTGCTGCCGGGCCAGCACGTCACCCTCGGCGTCGAAGTCGATGGCCGCCGCCTGTCGCGCAGTTACAGCCCGACCGTGCTGGCCGACGGCCGCTTGGCGATCACCGTCAAGGCCATCGCCGGCGGTGCCGTCAGCCAGCATCTGGCCCATGCCGCGGCGATCGGTGACGTCTTTGAGCTGGGCCAGGCGTTCGGTGACATGACCTTGCCGCAGGCCTCCGGCGAGCGGCTGTTGCTGCTGGCCGCTGGCAGCGGCATCACCCCGATGCGCGCGCTGCTGCGCCAGCTCGATGCTGTCGGCATGCCGGGCCAGGTGGACCTGGTGTACTGGGCACGCCGGCGTGAGGAAGTGTGTTTCGCCGACGAGCTGGCCGCGCTGGCGGCGCGCCATCCCTCGTTCACGCTGCACATCGCGCTGACCCGCGACCCGACCGCACCGGCGTCGCGCGTGGATGCATTCGCCTTCGCGGCGCTGGGCGATCTGAGCACCGCCCGCACCCTGGTGTGCGGCCCGGGTGGCTTCGTCGATGCAGCGCAGGCGCGCCTGCACGGCCAGGTCGCGTCGCTGCAGTCCGAGGCGTTCACGCCGCCGGTGCTGCCGGATGCCGAAGAGGGCACGGTGCAGGTCGAACTGCGCCGCAGCGGCCGCACGCTTGCCCTGCCACGCGGCACTTCGCTGCTGCAGGCGCTGGAAGCCGAAGGGCTGCGCCCGGCCAGCGGCTGCCGCATGGGCATCTGCAATACCTGTGTCTGCGGCAAGGTGTCCGGCGTCACCCGCCACACCCTGACCGGCGAGCATGCGGCCGAACCGGCCACGCAAGTAAAGCTGTGCGTGAACAGCGCCAGCACCGACCTGATCCTGGAGCTGTGACCATGTCTTCCGTGCACAACCGCGCGCTCTCCCCGGCCGAACTGCAGGCCTTCGGCGCTGAACTCGATGCACTGCGCGCGCGCCAGCTGGCCACGCTCGGTGCGCGCGATGCGCGTTACATCCGCCGCGTCGTGGCCGCCGTACGCTGGACCGGCGTGGCCGGCCGCGCGTTGCTGTTCCTCGGTGCCTTCGTGCACAGCGTGCTGATCCCGGCGTGGATCGCCGGCGTGGTGATGCTGGCGCTGTCCAAGATCCTGGAAAACATGGAGCTGGCGCACAACGTCATCCATGGCCAGTACGACTGGATGGGCGATCCGCAGCTGCAGGGCAGCACCTATGAGTGGGACATCGTCGGCACCGCCGACGCCTGGCGCAAGACCCACAACTTCCGCCACCACACCTACACCAACGTGCGCGGGCTGGACGACGATATCGGCTACGGCCTGCTGCGCATTTTCCCCGAGCAGCGCTGGCGCCCGTTCTACCTGATGCAGCCGGTGGTCGCGGTGGTGTTCGCGCTGCTGTTCGAATGGGGCATCGCGATCCAGGACCTGCGCCTGGGCCGCGTGTTTGCCGGCAAGATGACGCTCAAGCAACTGGGCAGGCAGTTCCGCCCGGTCGGCCGCAAGATGGGCAAGCAGATGTTCAAGGACTACCTGCTGTTCCCGGCACTGGCCGGTCCGTTCTTCCTGCCGGTGCTGCTGGGCAATGTGGCGGCCAACCTGATCCGCAACGTGTGGACCTACGTGATCATCTTCTGCGGCCACTTCACCGCCGAGGCCGAAACCTTCCCGAAGGAATGCGTGCGTGATGAGACCCGTGGCCATTGGTATCTGCGCCAGCTGCGCGGCTCATCCAACCTGACCGGTGGCAAGCTGATGAACGTCATGTCCGGCAACCTCAGCCACCAGATCGAGCACCACTTCTATCCGGATATCCCGGCCAACCGCTATGCCGCGATCGCGGTCGAGGTGAAGGAGATCTGCGCGCGCTACGGCCAGCACTACAACACCGGTTCGTTGCCGCGGCAGTTCGGCCAGGTGATGTGGCGCATCGTCCGCCATGCGTTCCCGAGCAAGCCCGGCCGCGTGCGTGCGCTGCCGGCGGTGGGCGAGGCCAGCCGCCAGCCGGGCTGATCACAGCGGGAGTTCAAGCTGCAGGCGCAGCAGCGGTGATGCGTTGCGTTGCCGCTGCAGCTGCTCGATGCCGTCCTCGCTGATCCGCCGCTGCCCGGTGCGCAACGTCCGGTGGAGCGCGTTGTTGATGCTCAGCCGCAGTTTGCTGCGGGCGCCGATCGACCACAGCGAATACAGATCCAGCTCGCGCCCATACGCGCTGATCTCGAACTGGCCGGGGCTGACCTGCACGGTGCCGCCGGTGCGGTAGGTATAACTGCCGCCCACCGTCCAGCCGGTGCGGAGCGGGTAGTCCGCGCCCAGGGTGCCGCTGAAACGCACTTGTTCATCCAGCCGGTTGTCCGGGCCGGGGACATCCTCCACACGCGAATCGTTGGCGGTTGCATTGAAGCGGACCGACACATCCGGCGCGCCCGTGATCAGCTGCGGAAGCCGCAACGCGGTATCCAGCTCTACTCCCCAGGTCGTCGCGGCGCCACCGTTCACCGGTGACGCAACCCAGCGCCCCTCCTGCAGGTGCGTCTCGGTGCGGATCACATCGCTGATCCGACGCACGTAACCGCCGACGCTGAGCTGCGCGCCCCCCTTGCCGGCGGTTTCGTAGGACAGGTCCACCCCGGTCGCCAACTCCGGACGCAGGGCCGGGTTGCCACGTTCGTCAGGGTTGAGCGGGCGGTTGTTGGTGGAGGTGTACGGGCGGGGGATGAGCGCGGCCAGGGTGGGCGAGCGATAGGTACGGGTGAGTGCAACGCGCAGCTGATCGCGCCGGGTGCCGGGAATCTTCCAGAGCGACTGCAGCACCGGCGACAGCACCTGGTCACGCCGATGGATGCCGCTGAAACCGCTGCCGTCACTGCGCGTCTCGATCTGCTCCCAGCGTGCGCCGGCATACAGCGACCAGCGCTCGCTGAGGGTGAGGTCGTCCTGGGCGTACACGGCCAGCCGCCGGATGCGTGCGTCGAACGCCAGATCGCTGATCCAGCCAGCGTCGTCGCCGACCGGCAGCAGGTGTTGTACCCGCGCCTCGTCGCGACGATCCTCGCTGGCCTCCCAGCCGAGCTGCAGCGCATGCCGCCCGCGGCCGGGAAGCGTGTATTTGCCGGTGCTGTTGAGCTCGCGCACGGTCAGTCGTGCATCGGTGTGGTCCTCCAGGTTCTGCTGCCCTTGCTGCGCGTAGCCCTGTTCGCGATAGGTGTAACGCTCGCGGTTGCCGCCCAGACGCAGTTTGGTGGTGAACGCGCTGCCCTGCTCGAAGGTGCGGGTCCAGGTGGCACTGCCGGTGGCCTGCGCGACCTCGATACGGGTGCGCTGCTGGTAGCGGGCGCGCCGCAGCGGCTCGCCCAGTGGGGTGGTCCAGTCGATAGCGGTGGTGCGGTTGAAGCGGCTGGCATCGGCGACGCCCTGCAGGGCAAGGATGTCGCCATTTTCCAGAGTGGTTTCCAGGCTGGGTGCAAGCGAGAGCACATCGCGGTTCCCGCCCGCACGCAGGGTGGTGTCGCGCAGCGCGATGGGGGTTCCCTGCCGATCCCACACACGTTCGGTGCCGGTTTCCTCGACCAGGAACTCGCGGCGCGATGCGGTGGCGGTGACCGAACTGCTGCGGTGGCCGGCGCGCCGATTGCGCTGCCAGCTGACCGACGGCGTGTTCTGGCCGTTGCTGCGGCCCCAGGCCAGCGACAGCTGTTCGGTATCTTTGCGCGCGCCGGCGGCCAGTACGATGTTGATCGAGCCGGCAATGGCCTCGGCGCGCTGGTCGGCCGTCGGTGCACGGAGGATCTCCACGCGTTCGACCATCTCCGGCGTGAGCGAATCCAGATCGAACCCGGCCGGTGCCTTCTGGCCGTTGAGCAGGATCTGGGTATAGCCCGCGCCGAGGCCGCGCAGTGACACCGCACCGCTGCGACCGGGCGCGCCGGTGCCCACGGTGATGCCGGGCAGGCGCTTGAGCGCATCGACCAGGCCGATATCACCAAACTGGCGCAACGTGTCCGTGCCGAACACGATCCGGGTGGCCGTGTCATCGCGGCGCGCGTCGTACGCCGGTCCTTGCACCTGCACGGCCTCCAGCTCGGTGGGGGGCGGTGCTGATGACGGTGCGGGCAGCGACTGCGCAGCGCTGGAGAACGCGGCGCACAGCGGGGACAAGGCGAGGACGATGCGGAACGTGGATGACATGGGCAGTCCGTGCAGAAAGGTGGCGTGGACATTTCGCCGGGCAACACGCGCCCCTCCTGTGGCCAGGAAAACGAAATGCAGCAGTGGGGCTGGGATGTGGAGCGGGTCAGCCGGTCATGGCAGGTGCGCCTGCGGATCGACGCGCTCACCGTGGCGGAGCATTTCCAGATGCAGGTGCGGTCCGGTCACGCGCCCGGTGCTGCCGACCCGCGCGATCTGCTCGCCGGCGTGCACCTGCTGGCCGACCACCACATCGGCGCCCTGCAGGTGCGCGTACAAGGTCTGCCAGCCCTGACCGTGGTCGATGACCACCACCGTGCCGTACTGCGGACCGTCCGGGTAGGCGGTGGTTGCCGCCACGATGCGGCCGTCCGCCGGCGCGAGGACCGGCGTGCCCGGGCGGGCGCCGAAATCGGTGCCGCGATGCGGTCGCTGCCGGATGCTGCCGGTATCGCCGAAATGTCCGGTGATCCTCGGTGTGGCCAGCGGTGACTGGAACTGCACCTCGATGGGGGTATCGCTCAACGGCGGCAGCGGCAGTGCGGCCTCCATCGCCGCGATCTCTTTCGGCGTGCTACTGACGGCGGTGCCTGGCAAGGGACGCGCTGCACTGGCCTGCATGACCACCAACAAGGCGCCGATCAGCAATGCGCTGCCCAGCAGGAGCGCGCGTCCCGATCCCGACAGCGGCCGCGCAGCATCGCCATGCAGCATGTGCCGGATGCGGATTTCATGCCCGGCCAGATCGCGGTGGGTCAGGGCGGTGGTGGGCGCGTGGGCCGCTGCGGAAAGGCGCAACGTGCGCACATACGCCGTGGCGAAGTCACGCCCGCCATGTGCATCCCCCGCGAGGGCCTGCGCATCACATCGCAGCTCGGCCGCCAGCTGCACGCGCGCGGTGAGGCGGCGCAGGAACGGGTTGAACCACAGCAGGGCGTTGAGTATCGCCATCAGGCCGGCGCGCTGCGGATCGCGGCGCGTCAGGTGCGCCGCCTCATGGCCCAGGATCAGGCTGAGGGCGCGATCCTCCAGCTGCTCCACGGCCGAGAGGGGCAGCACGATCAACGGCCGCGGCCAGCGCACCGCGAACGGACTCACCGGCAGCGCGCTGACCCGGCAGACGATGCCGGCCGATCGCAGCCGCTGCGCCGACGCACGGCTGCGCGGGCCTGGCCAGGCCCCCGGTGCGATCGGCAGGGTCGCCCGGCACAGCCGGCCGGTCGCCCACGTGCCGACCAGCACGCGCAGCAATGCGATACCCAGGCCGGTGACATACAGCGCGGCCAGCCACGTGCTGGTGGCCGGCCCTGCCCACGGGGAGCTCACCAGGCCCCCTTCCGCCGCACCGGCAGCCCCGAGGTCCAGCGCGGCAGGCAGCGGCAGCACCAGTGCCGGGGGCAACGAGACGAGCGGTGCGGGGGCCCACAGCGCCACACCCACCGACAGCAGGACCGGCATCACCGCCAGCAACCACACCCCCATCCAATAGCCATACGCGGCGTGGGAGAGACCCAGACGGCGGTGGACACGTTGCCCGGCAGACCACGCCACCCAGCCGCCCGCCAGGGCGCCAACGGCATGCGCGCCCCAGAAGCCCAGCGTCAGGACACTCATGCCGGATCGTCCTTGGCGGGGGCACGCAGCAGCGCATCGAGCTGCTGCAGTTCCTGTTCGCTGAGCAGGCGGCTGTCGGCGAAGGCCTGCGCCGGCAATGCGCCATCGATCTCGAGCACCCGGCGCGCGAAGTCCGTGCTGAGTGCGGCCAGTGTGGCCACCTTGCCGGCCTTGGCGCGGTACATGTTCAGCCCGTGCTCGACGGTTTCTTCCACCAGCCCTTTGTCGACCATGCGTTCGAGCGTCTTGCGGGTGGACGAGTAGGACCAGTCCAGCGCCGCGGCGGCGCCGTTGTGGACTTCGCGCGCACTGCAGGCGCCTTGGCGCCACAGCGCTTTGAGCAGTTCCAGTTCGGCATTGGAAGGGGTAGGCGGCGCAGACATGGCAATCCCGATGTGGCGAGGTGTCGCAAGTGTGCGACATATGTCGCACTGGATGCAACAGCGGTGTCATTGATGCGGATCAATGCCGTCACAGGTGGGGTGCGTACCATCCGAATGTGCAGCGCGGTGCCAGGAGGGGGCCGTGCGGTAAGGAATCCGTGCTGCCAGGCACCGGGCCACCGGTGCCTCCTGTGGGTCCGTCGAAAAAGGAGTGGTGATATGGCTGTCGAGCAACAGGGCGTGCACCGGGCACCGGTGATCGATAAAGAACCCGATGCCACGGGGGCCTACTGGTCCAACCGGCCCGAGAACACACTGCCGCCGCCGGACATGATGGGCGCCTACATGCGTAATCGCCCGGTCGCACCGGCCGGCGTGGCAAACCGCAAGGCGTGGATCATCGGCACCGGTATTGCCGGCCTGGCCGCGGCGTTCTATCTGATCCGCGATGGCGGCATGCCGGCGGCGAACATCACCCTGATCGACAGCCTGGACATCGAAGGCGGTTCGCTCGATGGGGCCGGCGACCCCGAGCAGGGCTACCTGGTTCGCGGCGGCCGCGAGATGAACTGGAACTACGACAATTTCTGGGACATGTTCCAGGACGTGCCGGCGCTGGAACTGCCTGCCGGCTACAGCGTGCTGGACGAGTACCGGGTGGTGAACGACAACGACCCGAACTACTCCAAGGCCCGGCTGATGCACCAGCAGGGGAAGATCCAGGACTTCTCCACGTTCGGGCTGAGCAAGCCCCAGCAGTGGGAACTGGTCAAGCTGCTGCTCAAGCGCAAGGAAGACCTCGACGATGTGACCATCGAGGACTACTTCAGCGAGGGCTTCCTGCAGAGTAATTTCTGGTTCTTCTGGCGTTCGATGTTCGCCTTCGAGAACTGGCAGAGCCTGCTGGAAATGAAGCTGTACATGCACCGCTTCCTGGACGCCATCGACGGCTTGAACGACATGTCCGCGCTGGTGTTCCCGAAATACAACCAGTACGAGAGTTTCGTCAAACCGCTGGTGAAGATGCTGCGCGACCAGGGGGTGCAGGTCACCTTCGGTACCCGCGTGTACGATCTGGACATGCGCGTGGCAGGCGATACCCGCACCGTCACGGGCTTGCGCTGCCGTGTGGCGGGCAACGATACGCTGCTGCCGGTGGCCGAGGGCGACCTGGTGTTCGCGCTGACCGGCTCGATGACCGAGGGCACCGCCTATGGCGACATGGACACGGTGCCGGTACTGCAGCGTCCGCGCGAAACACCGGGGCAGGACAGTGACTGGGCACTGTGGCGCAACCTCGCCGCACAGTCGCCGATCTTCGGCAAACCGGAGAAATTCCACGGTGACATCGACCGCTCGATGTGGGAGTCGGCCACGCTGACCTGCCGCCCCTCGCCACTGGTGGACAAGATCAAGGAACTCTCGGTCAACGACCCGTATTCGGGCAGGACCGTGACCGGCGGCGTGATCACCTTCACCGACTCCGCCTGGGTGCTGAGCTTCACCGTCAACCGCCAGCCGCACTTCCTCGACCAGCCCAAGGATGTGCTGGTGGTGTGGGTGTATGCGCTGCTGATGGACCAGAACGGCGACCACGTGGCCAAGCCGATGCCAGCCTGTACCGGCCGCGAGATCCTGGCCGAGCTGAGCTACCACCTGGGCATCGTCGATCAGCTGGATGAGATCGCCGCCAACACCAAGGTGCGCACCGCGCTGATGCCGTACATCACGGCGCAGTTCATGCCACGCGCGGCCGGCGACCGCCCGCACGTCGTGCCCAGGGGCTGCACCAACCTGGGCCTGCTGGGGCAGTTCGTGGAGACCCACAACGATGTGGTGTTCACCATGGAAAGTTCGGTGCGCACCGCCCGCGTGGCGGTGTATACGCTGCTGGACCTGCCCAAGCAGGTGCCGGACCTGAGCCCGACCCAGTACGACATCCGCAACCTGATCAAGGCGGCGCGTGCGCTCAACAACAACGCACCCTTCCCGGGCGAGCGACTGCTGCGGCGGGTGCTCGACAAGACCTACTTCGCGCACATCCTGCCGCCGTTGCCGGACACCGAGCACAGCCGTACCGGCTTCCTGGAAGAGGAGGTGTCCTGGCTGGTCGGCAAGGGCGGCAGCGCGTTGAAGGATCTCTCCACGCGGCTGGAAACGCTGCGCGAGAACCTGGCCAAGCGCGGGACGTAGCCCGGCACCGCCGCCCCATGCGGATGGGGATCGGCGATACTGCAGGCTGATCGCCTGCTGAGATGCACGGACCCGCCCCACATGTCTTTTGACGCGACACCTCCAGCGGCCGAGCGCCAGGATGTCACCCGCCTGCTGCGCCGCTGGAGCGAGCAGCAGGACATCGCCGCCCGCGATCAACTGCTCGCGCTGCTGTATGCGCAGCTGCGTGGCATGGCCGTGGCGCGGCTGGGCACTGCCCGGGATGGCGTGCTGCAGCCGACCGTGCTCGTGCACGAGGCGCTGATGCGGATGATCGGTGGGGAGATCGGCTACCGCGATCGCGTGCATTTCCTATCGTTGGCGGCACTGAAGATGCGCAGCGTGCTGGTGGATCACGCACGCGCGATGACCGCTTCCAAGCGGGGCGGAGGTGCGATCAACCTGACCCTGTCGTATGCCGACCAGGAAGCCAGCCCCGATCACGATGCCTTCGAAGTATTGGCCCTGAACCGCGCGCTGGAGCAACTGGCCACCTTGGATGAGCGCGCCGCACGCACGGTGGAATGGATGTACTTCGGGGGAATGAGCCGCGAAGAGATCGCCCAGGCGCTGGATGTGTCGGTGCCCACGGTCGATCGCGATCTGCGGTTTGCCAAGGCGTGGTTGAACCGGCACCTGGCCGGGCCGGCCACGCGCGCATGACCGGCCCAGACCGCTGGCGGACGGTGCGCGGGCTGTTCGACGCGGTCTGCGACCTCCCCGAGGCGCGCTGGCGCCCGGTGCTGGGTGAGCTGTGCGATGACCCGGCCGCGATCGACGAAACGCTGCAACTGCTGCGCGCGCAGACCGCCGACCTGGGCCGGGTCGAGCACGCGCTTGCCGCCGTGATGGCCGCGATGGATGATCCGGCCACGCTGGTCGGGCAACGGCTTGGCCCGTGGCGCCTGAGCCGATTGCTGGCCGTCGGCGGCATGGGGGTGGTGTTGCTGGCCGAACGCGCCGATGCGCTGTACCGGCGCGAGGTGGCGATCAAGCTGATCCGCCGCGCCTACGACCCGGTACTGGCCACGCGGCTGGCCAGTGAAAGCCAGATCCTGGCCGACCTGCAGCACCCCCATATCGCCCGGCTGTATGACGTGGGCGTGGCCGAGGGCGGCCAGCCCTACCTGGTGATGGAATACGTGCAGGGTGAACCGCTGGACGACGCCTGTCGCACCCTGGCGCTGGATCTGGCCGCACGCCTGCGCCTGTTCGTGCAGATCTGCGGCGCGGTACAGGCCGCACATTCCCAATCCGTGGTGCACTGCGACCTCAAGCCCGGCAACGTACTGGTACGCCCCGACGGCCAGCCGGTCCTGCTGGATTTCGGCATCGCGCATCTGCTCGGTGACGCCAACGATGCCGCGGCCTTCCTCACCCCGGCCTATGCCAGCCCCGAGCGCCTGGCAGGGCGCCCGGCCAGTGTGGTGGGCGATGTCTACAGTCTGGGCGTGATGCTGGAGGCACTGCTGCAGGCCACGCCGCCGCCGGCGCGCGGCGCGCCCCCCGACCTGCTGGCGGTCGCGACCAAGGCCGCTGCCGCGGATCCGGCCGAACGTTATGCTTCTGCCGACGCACTGGCCGAGGATATTGAACGGTATCTGGCACGCCGCCCGGTGCGTGCGCGTCGGCCCAGCCGCTGGCATCGTGCGCGCCTGCTGCTGCGGCGGCAATGGCGCGCCAGTGTGATCGTCACGCTGGTGGCGGTGACGGTGCTGGCCTTCGTGCTGCGCTTGAGCGAGGCGCGTCGGCAGGCCGAGCAGAATGCGGTGGCTGCCGCCGGCATCGCCGACGTGCTGGTGGCCGCCTTCGATGCGGCCGATCCCGGGCTGCGCCACGGCACGCCGATGACCGCGCGTGAGGTGCTCGATCTGGGCGCACGCCGGCTCGAGCAGGACCGCACCGTGTCGCCCGCGCTGCGCGCGCGGATGCAGGCTGCATTGGGGCGCGCCTACCAGAACCTTGGCCAACCGCAGGATGCGCAGGCCCTGCTGCGGGACAGCGTGGCGGGGCTGGTGCACACGCGCGCCGCGCCGCATGAGATCGCCGACGCCCGCGCCAGCCTGGCGGTGCAGCTGCTCAGCGCTGGGCGTGAGAAGGAGGCGCTGGGCAGTGCAGAGGACGCGTTGGGCTTGCTTGAGCAGGATGATGCCCCGGCGGTGCGGGTGAAGGCCTTGAACGCCCGGGGCCTGGCCCAGGCGCAGCTGGAGCAGCCGGCGGCGGCAGAACAATCCTTCCGCTCCGCGCTGGCATTGAGCCGGCGTGGAAACGGTGCGCCGCTTCAGCGCGGCGGCCTGGCGGCGATGGCCAACCTCGGCGATCTGTACCGGAGCCAGGGTGAGCTGGACAAGGCCGAAGCGATCCTGCGCGAGGGTTTGGCCGAGGCATCGCGCGAGCAGGGTGTGCAGGGGGCCGAGTACCAGCGGGTCCTGCGCGCGCTGTCCTCGACGCTGCTCAACCAGGGCCGTATCGATGAAGCGCTGGCGCTGGCCGAGCGCGGCTTCGCGCTGACCCGGCAGATGTTCGGCGCAGGCAGCAGCTACACCGCCGCGGCCGAAGCCGCGCTGGCCGGACAGTATCTCGATCTTGGCCGCTACCAGGCGGCCGACCAGCACTTCCGCAACAGTCTGCAGACCAGCGCCGCGGTGGATGGCGTGGACAGCCGCGCCTACGCGGTCAAACAGTATGCCCACGGCCTGATGGAGGAAGCCCGCGGCGACTACGTGCAGGCCGAACAGAACTACCGCGCTGCGCTGGCGCGCTATCGGGCGCTGCTCGGGCCCGAGCACGCCGACACACTCGACGTGGACATGGTGCTGGCGCGGTTGCTGCTGCGGACCGACCGCACGGCCGAGGCGCAGGCACCG
>NZ_JASCOO010000112.1:0-13357 GCF_029959485.1 Stenotrophomonas sp. PS02301 | reverse complement strand
TTTTCGTTTCTGGGTCAGGCCAGCGGCCGGCACTACCCTGCCGCGCTCGCGCTGAACCGTCGGGGGTCGTGGCGGGCTGCCCGCCATGACCCCGCGCGATGGCAACCGAAGCGCCACGCCGCAACCAACCGACACACCCACCCCAAAACCCCCGCCCCGCATGACCGTTTCGGCATCACACGGTAAACTCCCCCGGTGAACACTCCTACCTATACCGCCCAGCAACTCGCCGAGCAGTTTGGCCTGCAGGTCCATGGTGATGGCAGCACCGCCATCCATGGCGTGGCTACGCTCGCCCATGCCGGCCCCGGCCAGCTCACCTTCCTGGCAAATCCGCGCTACCGCGCGCAGCTGGCCGACAGCCAGGCGGCCATCGTCGTGCTGCGCGCCGAGGATGCCGAGGCCGCGCCCGGCGCCGCCCTGGTCGCCAAGGACCCGTACACCACCTTCGCCAAGATCGCCGCCCTGTTCGATATCGCACCGCCGCGCGCCCCGGGCATCCACCCCAGCGCCTGCATCGATCCGGACGCCCAGGTCGCCGCCAGTGCCCACATCGGGCCGTTCGTCACCATCGGCGCGCGCAGCGTCGTCGGTGAGAACTGCATCGTCGGCCCCGGCAGCATCATCGGCGAAGACTGCACCCTGGAAAACGGCTGCGAACTGATCGCCCGCGTGACCCTGGTCACCCGCGTCAAGCTCGGCAAGCGCGTGCGCATCCATCCCGGCGCCGTGCTGGGTGCCGATGGCTTCGGCCTGGCCATGGATGCCGGCCACTGGATCAAAGTGCCCCAGCTCGGCGGCGTGCGCATCGGCGACGACTGCGAAATCGGCGCCAACACCTGCGTGGATCGCGGCGCGCTGGAAGACACCGTGCTGGAGAACGACGTGCGCCTGGACAACCTCGTGCAGGTCGCCCACAACGTCCAGATCGGCGCCCACTCGGCCATCGCCGGCTGCACCGGCATCGCCGGCAGCGCCAAGATCGGCCGCTACTGCCTGCTGGGCGGCGCCGTCGGCGTCGTCGGTCACCTCGAAATCTGCGACAAGGTCGTCATCACCGGCAAATCGGTGGTGCGCAACTCCATTCATGAGCCGGGCGAGTATTCCTCCGGCACCCCACTGACCGACAACCGCACGTGGCGTAAAAATGCCGCGCGCTTCAAGCAGCTCGATGCGCTCGCCCGGCGCATCCTGTCTGTGAGCAAGGAGAAGGAATGAGCAACAACCAGAATCTGCCGGACATCAACCAGATCCAGCAGTTGATCCCGCACCGCTACCCGTTCCTGCTGGTGGACAAGGTGATCTCGCTCGATTTCGAGAACCGGAAGATCGTCGCCACCAAGAACGTCAGCATCAACGAGCCATTCTTCCAGGGCCACTTCCCGGGCCAGCCGATCATGCCCGGCGTGCTGATCATCGAAGCCATGGCCCAGGCCGGCGGCGTGCTGACCCAGCTCACCCTGGGCCGCGATGCGCAGTCCAAGCTGTTCTACATGGTGAAGGTCGACAAAGCCCGCTTCAGCAAGCAGGTCGTGCCCGGCGATGTGCTGGAAATGCACGTGGAGATCAAGCGCGTGATCCGCAACATGGCGGTGTACGACTGCGTGGCCAAGGTCGATGGCGAAATCGTCGCCTGCGCCGAAGTGCTGTGCGCCGGCACCCGCGAATGATCCAGGCAGGAGATCTGCAATGAGTGACAACGCCCCTCTCATCCACCCCACCGCGGTCATCGACCCGTCGGCGACGCTGGCTGCGGATGTGCGCGTGGGTGCGTTCTGCCTGATCGGTGCGGACGTGGAAATCGGTGCCGGTACCGAGATCGGTCCGCACTGCTCGATCCACGGCCCGACCCGGATCGGCCGCAACAACCGTTTCATCGGCCATGCCGCGATCGGTGGCGAGCCGCAGGACAAGAAGTACAAAGGCGAGCGCACCGAGCTGGTGATCGGCGATGACAACGTCATCCGCGAGTTCGTCACCATCAACCGCGGCACCGCCGGTGGCGGCGGCATCACCACGGTCGGCAACGACAACTGGATGCTCGCCTACACCCACGTGGCGCATGACTGCCATGTCGGCGACCATTGCGTGTTCTCCAACAACACCACGCTGGCCGGCCACGTCACCGTTGGCGACTACGTGATCATCAGCGGCTTCGCCGGTGCCCACCAGTTCTGCCGCATCGGTGCCCACGCCTTCCTTGGCATGGGCGCGCTGACCAACGGCGACGTTCCGCCGTTCACCATGGTCGGCAGCGATACCCTGGGCCGCCCACGCGGCATCAACAGCGAAGGCCTCAAGCGCCGCGGCTTCGATGCCGAGCGCATCGCCAGCATCAAACGCGCCTACCGCACGCTGTACGTGGCTGGCCTGCCGCTGGCCGACGCCAAGGAGCAGCTGGCCGAGCAGGCCACCCACAGCGCCGACGTGAAGGACCTGCTGGACTTCATCGAAAGCGCCGAGAGGCCCCTGCTGCGATGACGGCTCCAGGCGGGCACACCCCGGGCATGACGACCGCCGAGATCATTCCACTCGCTGCGATGGCGACCAGCGTTGAACAGACGCTGGCCGTGCGCACCTCCG
The DNA here is from genome assembly GCF_029959485.1 of Stenotrophomonas sp. PS02301. Taxonomy (NCBI): domain Bacteria; kingdom Pseudomonadati; phylum Pseudomonadota; class Gammaproteobacteria; order Lysobacterales; family Lysobacteraceae; genus Stenotrophomonas; species Stenotrophomonas sp. PS02301. Next base: position 10,774 of record NZ_JASCOO010000112.1, on the reverse strand, counting down.
AGCGCCCGGTGCGGATCGCCCTGGTCGCCGGTGAAGCCTCCGGCGACCTGCTCGGTGCCGGCCTGATCCGCGAATTGCGCCTGCGCTTCCCGAATGCCGAGTTCGCCGGCATCGGCGGCGATGCCATGCGCAGCGCCGGCTGCCAGACCTGGTTCGACGCCAGCGAACTGGCGGTGATGGGCCTGACCGAAATCCTGCGCCACCTGCCGCGCCTGCTCAAACTGCGCCGCGCGTTCCGCGCGCGTGCGCTGGAGTGGCAGCCGGACGTGTTCATCGGCATCGACGCGCCCGATTTCAACCTCGGCGTCGAGCGCTGGCTGAAGGAACGCGGCGTGCGCACCGTCCATTACGTCAGCCCCTCGGTCTGGGCCTGGCGTGAGAAGCGTGCCGAGAAGATCGGGGCCAGCGCCGATCTGGTCCTGTGCCTGTTCCCGATGGAACCGCCGATCTACGCCAAGCACGGCATCGACGCCCGCTTCGTCGGCCATCCCATGGCCGATGACATCCCGCTGCACAATGATCGCGAACAGGCGCGCGCCGCACTCGGCCTGCCCTCCAACGCGAAGGTGCTGGCGGTACTGCCCGGCAGCCGCCTGGGGGAAATCAGCAAGCTCGGCGAACCGTTCTTCGAAGCCGCCTGGCAGGTTTCCGAACGCATCCCCGGCCTGCACGTGGTGGTTCCGGCCGCCAACGCCGCCTGCCGCACCCTGATCAGCGAGCAACTTTCCGCCTCGGCGTTGCCGGTTGCCCATTCGCACCTGCTCGACGGCAACGCGCGCACCGCGATGATCGCCGCCGACGTGGTCGTGCTCGCCTCCGGCACCGCCACCCTGGAGACGATGCTGGTCAAACGCCCGATGGTGGTCGGCTACCGCGTGGCCGAACTCACCTACCGCATCGTCAAGGCGCTGGGGCTGCTCAAGGTCGACCGCTTCGCGCTGCCCAACATCCTGGCCGGCAAGGACCTCGCGCCGGAGCTGATGCAGCACGACTGCACCCCGGACAAACTGGCCGCCGCCATCCTGCAGTGGTTCGATCGCCCCCAGCGCGTGACCGACCTGCAGGACACCTACCAGCGCCTGCACCTGCAGCTGCGGCGCGACGCCTCCGCACGGGCCGCCGACGCCGTCACCGAGCTGCTCGAACGCGGCCCCCACCACGGCCGCGCCGCATGAGCCGTCGCCACGCCGCAGCCGCGTCCCTGGCACTGTTCGACGGCGCCGCCCTGGCCACCGTCGCCCCGCGCTACGTGGCCGGCGTGGATGAAGCCGGCCGCGGCCCCCTGGCCGGGCCGGTTGCGGTCGCCGCGGTGGTGTTCTGCCCCGACCGACCGCGCCTCAACGGCCTGGACGACTCCAAGCAGCTCACCGCGGCACGCCGTGACCAGCTCTACGACAAGATCCTCGACCGCGCCCTGGCCTGGCACGTGGTGATGGTGGACGTCGGCGACATCGACGCCCTCAACATCTACCAGGCCACGATGCTCGGCATGCGCCGCGCCGTCGAAGGCGTCGCCCACGTCGCCCAGTTCGCCCGCATCGACGGCAACGTCGTCCCCAAAGGCCTGCCCTGCCCGGCCCAGGCCGTGATCGGTGGTGACGCCCTCGACCGCGCCATCATGGCCGCCTCGATCCTCGCCAAAGTCAGCCGCGACCGCTTCATGCAGACGCTGCACGACGCCCACCCCGAATACGGCTTCGACCAGCACAAAGGCTACGGCACCCCCGCCCACCTCGCCGCCCTGCGCAGCCACGGCCCCTGCCCCCAGCACCGCCGCAGCTTCGCCCCCGTCCGCGCGTGCCTGGAACCCGACCGCAGCAGCCTCCCCGCCTGAGCGCTGCACTTGTCGGGCCCTGCCCGGCACGGCACCAAAGAACACACGGCGATTGCTCGCCACCGGGCCTCAGCCACCGGTGGAAAGGTGGGCGGTTACTCGCGCCTGCCTACCTGATATCTGTCGAAGGCTGACTGGTGCCTGCCTCTGCGCACCCGCCATCTATCGAAGAATGGGCCGTTGCCAACCCCAACGCCCCCCCTCACCTATCGAAGGATCAGCTGTTGCTCGCCCCAACGCACCGGCCATCTGTCGAAGGGGTGGTGGGGGTAGAGGCGCGGGACCGTTAGGCAGCATGGATGCTGCCTACGAGCTTACAGGGATGTATTCACAGCGCGTCCCGCGACTCTGCCCCCGCCGCCCCAGCCCGCAGCACCACCGGGCCCACCGCTCCTGCACTTGCTTCACCAACGCCAAACCCCGCAACCGCTGGAACCGCCGAAGCAAACCTGAACCCCAGCGCCAACCCGCGCCCCCGCAACACCCCTGTCAAGCCTTGTTAGCGACCACCGCCACCGCTACCCTGACCGGGCATCACATTGGTTCGGCATGTCCACTTCCCGTTTCGTACATCTCCACGTCCACACCGAATTTTCGCTGGCGGATTCGACCATCCGTGTCCCGGCGAAGCCGGATCAGGCTGACCCGAAAAAAGCCAAGCAGGCCAACCTGCTCAGCCGCGCGGTCGAACTGAAGCTGCCCGCACTGGCAGTGACGGATCTCAACAATCTATTCGCGCTGGTCAAGTTCTACAAAGCCGCCGAAACCGTGGGCATCAAGCCCATCGCCGGCGCGGACATCATGATCGCCGAAGAAGGCATGACGCCCTGGCGCATGACCCTGCTCTGTCGCGACCGCGAAGGCTACCTCAGCCTCTCCAGGCTGCTGACCCGCGCCTGGATGGAAGGCCACCGCCCCGAAGGCGGCGTCGCCGTCCACCCGGACTGGCTCAAAGCTGGCTGCCACAACCTGTTCGCACTGGCCGGCCGCGACAGCCTCGCCGGCCGCCTCGCCGGCGACGGCCGCCACGACCTGGCCGAGCAGCAGCTCGCCGATTGGCAGCGCGTGTTCGGTGACGGCCTGCACCTGGAGCTGACCCGCACCGGCCGCGAGGGCGAAGAAGCCTTCAACCAGTTCGCCCTGCAGGCTGCCGGCCAGCGCGGCCTGCCGGTGATCGCCAGCAACGATGTGCGCTTCCTGCAGCCGGAAGACTTCAGCGCCCACGAAGCGCGCGTCTGCATTTCCTCCGGCCGCGTGCTGGACGATCCCAAACGCCCGCGCGATTACAGCGACCAGCAGTACCTCAAATCCGCCGAGGACATGTGCGCGCTGTTCGCCGACATTCCCGACGCGATCGACAACACGCTGGCGCTGGCCGAACGCTGCAACATCGAGATGCGGCTGGGCACCTACTTCCTGCCCAACTATCCGGTGCCCGAAGAGGAAACCCTCGACAGCTGGATCTGCAGCGAATCGCGCAAGGGGCTGGAAGCGCGCCTCGAAAAGAATCCGCTGGCACCGGGCAAGACCCGCGCCGATTATGTCGAGCGCCTCGAATTCGAACTGGCCACCATCATCAAGATGGGCTTCCCCGGTTACTTCCTGATCGTGGCCGACTTCATCCAGTGGGGAAAGAACCAGGGCATTCCGATCGGCCCCGGCCGCGGTTCCGGTGCCGGCTCGCTGGTGGCCTGGGCGCTGCAGATCACCGATCTGGATCCGATCCCGTACAACCTGCTGTTCGAGCGGTTCCTCAACCCCGAACGCGTGTCGATGCCCGACTTCGACATCGACTTCTGCATGGACCGCCGCGACGAAGTGATCGACTACGTCGCGCGCAAGTACGGCCGCGACCGCGTCAGCCAGATCATCACCTACGGCACCATGGCGGCCAAGGCCGTGGTGCGCGATTCCGGCCGCGTGCTCGGCTTCCCGTACGGTCTGGTCGATGGCGTCTCCAAGCTGATCCCCAACATCCTGGGCATCTCGCTCAAGGATGCGATGGGCGAAGGCAAGGATTCGGAAATGGCCTCGCCGGAGCTGATCCAGCGCTACCAGAACGAAGACGATGTCCGCGATCTGATCGACCTGGCGCGCCAGCTCGAAGACCTTACCCGCAACGCCGGCAAGCACGCCGGTGGCGTGGTGATCGCACCGGAGCCGTTGGCCGAGTTCTGCCCGCTGTTCGCCGAACATGACGAAGGCGGCCGCGGCCGCAACCCGGTCACCCAGTTCGACAAGAACGACGTCGAAGAAATCGGCCTGGTGAAGTTCGACTTCCTCGGCCTGCGCACGCTGACGATCATCGACTGGGCGGTCAAGGCGATCAACAAGCGCCATGAGCGCGCCGGCATTCCGCCGGTGGACATCACCGCGCTGCCGCTGGATGACGTACCCACCTACAAGGACATCTTCGCCAACGGCAATACCGGCGCGGTGTTCCAGTTCGAATCCTCGGGCATGCGCCGCCTGCTGAAAGACGCGCGTCCTGACCGCTTCGAAGATCTCATCGCGCTGGTGTCGCTGTACCGCCCCGGCCCGATGGACCTGATTCCCTCCTTCAACGCGCGTAAGCACGGGCAGGAAGAAATCATCTATCCCGATCCGCGCACCGAAGCGATCCTGAAAGACACCTACGGCATCATGGTGTACCAGGAGCAGGTGATGCAGATGGCGCAGATCGTCGGCGGTTACTCGCTCGGCGGCGCCGATCTGCTGCGCCGTGCGATGGGCAAGAAAGTGCCGGCCGAAATGGCCAAGCACCGCGAGATCTTCCGCGAAGGTGCGGCCAAGGACGGTGTCGTCGAAGCCAAGGCCGACGCGATTTTCGACCTGATGGAGAAGTTCGCCGGCTACGGCTTCAACAAGTCGCACGCCGCCGCCTACGCGCTGGTGAGTTACCAGACCGCCTGGCTCAAGCGGCATTACCCGGCCGAGTTCATGGCCGCGACGCTGTCCTCGGACATGGACAACACCGACAAGGTGGTCGGCTTCCTTGCCGAAGTGCGCAACCTCGGCCTGACCGTGCTGCCGCCGCGCGTGAACGAATCGGCGTACATGTTCGAAGCCTCCAGCGCCGACACCATCGTGTACGGCCTGGGCGCGATCAAGGGCGTCGGCCAGGGTGCCTGCGAAGCGATCGTGGAGGAACGCCAGCGTGGCGGCCGTTACGCATCGCTGCTGGATTTCTGCATGCGTGCCGGATCGGGCAAGCTCAATCGCCGCACGCTGGAAGCGATGATCAACTGCGGCGCGATGGACGGGCTCGGCAAGAACCGCGCCTCGCTGATGCTGCAACTGCCCGAAGTGCTCAAGGCCACCGACCAGATGGCGCGCGAGAAGGCCTCCGGGCAGAACTCGCTGTTCGGCGCGCCCGATCCGGTCAGCACGGCGATGCAGCTGGAGTTGCCGGAAGCCAACGAGTGGGCGCTGGGCCAGTTGCTGGACGGCGAGCGCGAAACGCTGGGCTTCTACCTCAGTGGCCACCCGTTCGATCCCTACGCCGATGACGTCAAGGAACTGGTCGGCACCGACCTGGGCAAGCTGGAAAAGCTGATCCCGCCGGCCCGCCCGAGCAAGGACGGCGAGAAGCGTGCCTGGCGCCAGGAAACGCCGGTGATCCTGGCCGGCCTGGTGGTCGGCGTACGTCGCAAGGGCGAGAGCCAGATCTTCATGCAGCTCGAAGACGGCAAGGGCCGCGTGGAATGCAGCGCCTTCACCGATGGCCTGGCCGAGTTCGGCCACCTGATGACCAAGGACCGGATCCTGGTGGTCAAGGGCGGCCTGCGCGAAGACGAGTTCAACGGCGGCTATGCGCTGCGCATCCGTCAGGTCTGGGATTACGAAGACATCTGCGCCAACTACGCCACGCGGCTGTCACTGCGGGTGGACCTGCGCCAGGACGGTGCGGTGTGGAACCGCGTCAACGCCCTGCTCGACCGGCATCGCCCGGGGCGCACACCGCTGCGGCTGGACCTGCTGCTCGGCTCGGAACAGGGCCCGGTGGCCGGCATGCTCGATGTCGCCGGTGACATCGCCGTGCGCGTGGACAGCCACCTGGTCGATGCGTTGCGCGCCGATCCCGCGGTCCGCACGGTGAAGGTGCGCTACAGCCCGCCCTGGGCGAACTGATTTTTTTCTGTTGCAACACAGGTATTTTGTTTTGATCAAGCGTTTTGCCGTGCTGCTGAGTGCAGCCGTCGCCCTCACCGGCTGTGCCGGCCCCGCCCAGACCTTCGAGATCGACAACCCGGGCGATACCCCGCTGACCCTGCGCATCGACGGCAACGAACTGCCGATCGCCGCGCACGCCTCGCGCCCGGTCAAGCTCAAGCCCGGTGAGCATCACCTGCAGACCGACCAGCTCGGCGACGTGCGCTTCATCGTCTACGCCAGCGGCAAGGGCGGGTTGATCAACCCGACCTTGGCCGAGTACGTGATCGCCAACGAGATCTACGTCACCAGCGAAGACAAGCTGCAGAACTTCGGCAGCCTGGACAAGCAGATCGAGCTGGGCGGGGTGACCTTCCAAGGGCCGTACCAGAGCACGCACGACCTGTTCATCGACAAGGCGTGGAGCTTCGGCGTCCGCGAGCCGTTCCCGGAGGTGCAGACCGTGGCCCACGTGGACGCCAGTGGCGGCCGGATCAACGCCAAGATCTTCACCGCCCCGGATTTCATCGCCTACGTCGAAGCAGGCATGGGCCAGCCCGGTGCTTACGCACGCCAGCAGCCCCACGGCTACGCCGCGCCCGCCTACGCGCTGGAAGCCGCCCCGACCGCACTGCCCGCGCTGGACCCGGCCTTCGAGGCCCATGCCGGCCCGCTGCGCGAGCTGTACACCCGCTACCTGCATGCCACCACCGCCGATGCGCAGCTGCAGCTCCAGCAGGAGGCCTTCCAGGCGCAGATGGCGTTCACCGCCGCCACCGCCCGGCTGGGCTCGGGCCTGCCCAAGGAAGCCAACGAGGGCTACAACACCTTCGTGAAGACCCGCAGCACGCTGATGGGCAGCGCGGCGCTGGTCGTCCCCTGAGCTGACTGGCGCGCCTGGCCCCGCTGCGCTAACGTCGGTTTCCAGACGACGGCGTACGGGGCTTTTCGGCGCATTCGGCTACACTTTCCCTCTTTTCTTCACGACGGTTTCCGATGAATCCGAACTACCTCGACTTCGAGCAACCCATCGCTGATCTGGAGGCGAAGATCCAGGAACTGCGCAGCGCCAGCGCCGGACCTGCGGTCAATGTCGAGGCCGAGGTCAATGCCCTGCAGGACAAGCTGCGGGTGCGCACTGCACAGATCTTCCGCAACCTGACCTCCTGGCAGGTGCTGCAGCTGGCCCGGCATCCGTCCCGCCCGTATACCGAGGACTACATCCGCATCATCTGCGATGAGTTCCAGGAACTGGCCGGCGACCGCGCCTTCGCCGACGACAAGGCGATCATCGGCGGCCTGGCCCGTATCGGTGGTCGCTCGGTGATGCTGATCGGCCATCAGAAGGGCCGCGACACCAAGGAAAAGATCAAGCGCAACTTCGGCATGCCCAAGCCGGAGGGCTACCGCAAGGCGCTGCGCCTGATGAAGATGGCCGAGCGCTTCGGCCTGCCGGTGCTGACCCTGATCGACACCGCCGGCGCCTGGCCGGGCATCGATGCCGAATCGCGCGGCCAGTCCGAAGCGATCGCACGCAACCTGATGGAAATGGCCGAACTGAAGGTGCCGGTGGTCTGCACGGTGATCGGTGAAGGCGGTTCGGGTGGCGCACTGGCACTGGGTGTGGGCGACCGCACCGTGATGCTGGAGTACAGCGTGTACTCGACCATCAGCCCGGAAGGCTGCGCCTCGATCCTGTGGAAGGACCCTGCCAAGGCCAAGGACGCCGCCGAACAGCTCGGCCTGACCGCCCCGCGCTTGAAGAGCCTGGGCCTGGTGGACAAGGTCCTGCGTGAGCCCACCGGTGGCGCCCACCGCAACCCGAACCAGATGGCCAAGCGCCTCAAGGCCGTGCTGCTCAACGAGCTGGACGTGCTGGAGAAGCTGCCGGTCGATGAGCTGCTGCAGAAGCGCTACGAGCGCCTGCGCAGCTACGGGACCTACGAAGTGGCCTGACCGGGCTGCGGCGGAAACGGAAAAGCCGGACGCGTGAGCGCCCGGCTTTTTTTTGTGCAGCACACCGGCGGCGTGGCCCGGCTATAGGGCCGGCCGCTGGCCGGTTTTGACTGACTCAGAACGGCTTGGCGATCACCAGCCAGACCACGCCGATGAACAGCACCAGCGGCAGTTCGTTGAACCAGCGCAGCGCGCGCGAGGACGGCAGCTGCTTGCCCTTCACCGCGCCTTTCAGCAGCCGCCCGGTCCACGAGTAATACACCAGCAGCAGCACCACCAGGCCGAGCTTGGCATGCAGCCAGCCCGCCGCACCGGGCGCGACCATGGTCGGAAAATCGGGAATCACGCGGTAGCCCAGCCACAGCACCACGCCCAGGATCAGCGCGAGGCCGAACATCATGTGGCCGAACTTGTACAGGCGCAGGCCCATCAGCTGCAGCCGCTCGGTCACCGGCAGCTGGCCGGCGGTCTCGCTGAGGTTGACCAGGATCCGGGGCAGATAGAACACCGCCGCCATCCACGCCACCACGAACAACAGGTGGAAGGTCTTGACCCAGTAGTAGGACTGCATGTGCTTGCTCCGGCGGCTGGCATGGGTTGGCCGCCATTCTCGCATGCCCGGCAGGGCCGCCCATGCGTGGCGGGCGCGACCCATCGCCACACCTCAACTACGCATCCGCGCGCCCACGCCGTACGATAAGCGCCGCTTTCACCCACGTGCATATCCCCATGGACAAAACCTACGACGCCGCTTACTTCCAGCGCTGGTACCAGCCTGACCAGACCGGTGGCGCCGCGCGCCTGGCGCGCAAGGTGGCGCTCGCGGTGGCCAGCGCCGAGTACTACCTGGAACGCCCGATCCGCAGCGTGCTGGATATCGGCTGTGGCGAAGGCGCCTGGCGTGCCCCGCTGCTCAAACTGCGCCCCCGCGTGCAGTACCTGGGCTTCGACAGCAGCGATTACGCCGTGCACCGCTACGGCCGCAGCCGCAACCTGCACCCGGCCAAGGTCGGCGATTTCGCCTGGCTGCGCCCGTGCGCACCGGTGGATCTGCTGATCTGCTCGGACGTGATGCATTACGTGCCCAGCCGCGAGCTGCGCCCGGCACTGGAGGGCTTTGCCGAACTGACCGCCGGCGTGGCCTTCCTGGAGGCATTCACGGCCGAGGATGACTTCGATGGCGACCACGAAGGCTTCCAGCCGCGCCCGGCGCGCTGGTACCGCAGCCAGCTCAAGCGCGTGGGGTTCACAGCGCTGGGCTCGCACTGCTGGCTGTCGCCCGCACTGGCCGGGCACGCGGCTGCATTGGAACGCGGCACGCCCTGAGTCTCGATAACAACTGAGACAGGACTCGCATTAAGGCGCCCGCGCGACGGGTACGCTATGCTGCGCGGCAACATAAGACCATACATATTGGACGTCATGCTATATCAGCTGCATGAGTTGACCCGCAACCTGCTCGCCCCGTGGGTGCACCAGGCCCAGGCCAACGCGAAGTTCTTCGCCAATCAAGGTCATTGGTGGTCGCAGATGCCCGGCGCGGACCGCCTGGCCGCTGTGAATGAGCTGTTCCACCGCATCGGCAAGGATTACGAGAAGCCCGAATGGGGCATCAACGAAATCGACGTCGAGGGCGAACGCGTGCCGATCGTCGTCCACGAAGAGATCAGCAAGCCGTTCTGCAAACTGCTGCGCTTCAAGCGCCACAGCAATGAAGCCGACCAGCTGCATACCATGCTCAACCAGCCGTTCGTGCTGGTGGTGGCGCCGTTGTCCGGCCACCACGCCACGCTGCTGCGCGATACCGTGCGCACCCTGCTGCGCGATCACCGCGTGTACGTGACCGACTGGGTCGATGCGCGCATGGTGCCGGGCAGTGAAGGCGAGTTCGGGCTGGATGACTACATTGCCTATGTGCAGGAATTCATCCGCCACCTTGGCGCGGAAAAGCTGCACGTGATCAGCGTCTGCCAGCCGACCGTGCCGGTGCTTGCCGCCGTCTCGCTGATGGCCAGCCGTGGCGAAACCACGCCGCGGTCGCTGGTGATGATGGGTGGCCCGATCGATGCGCGCTGCAGCCCGACCGCGGTCAACAACCTGGCCACGCAGAACCCGATGTCGTGGTTCGAGAACAACGTCATCCACACCGTGCCGGCGACCTTCCCCGGCGCCGGCCGCCGCGTGTACCCGGGCTTCCTGCAGCACGCCGGGTTCCTGTCGATGAACCCGAGCCGCCACTTCAGTTCGCACTGGGATTTCTATGCCGACCTGGTCAAGGGCGACATGGAAGATGCCGACGCCCACCGTCGTTTCTACGATGAGTACAACGCGGTGCTCGACATGCCGGCCAAGTACTACCTGGACACGATCCGCGTGGTCTTCCAGGAGTTCCTGCTGCCGCGCGGCGAGTGGTACGTACAGGGTGAACGCGTGGATCCCAGCGCGATCACCGGCACCGCACTGCTGAGCATCGAAGGCGAGCTGGACGATATCGCCGGCCTCGGCCAGACCGAAGCGGCGCAGGACCTGTGCACCGGCATTCCGGCCGCGCATCGCGAGCATTTCATCGTCGAAGGCGCCGGCCACTACGGCATTTTCAGCGGCCGCCGCTGGCGCGAAACGGTCTACCCCAAGGTGCGCGATTTCTTCGCGGCCCATGCGCAGAGCGTGGCCAGCAAGCCGAAAAAAGCCGCGAAGATCGCGAGCAACGTGACCCCGTTGCGCCGTAAAGCGGGCTGACGCCCGCTTGCCGACCGCCCCCCGACCAGGGGGGCTTACGCTGTGGGTAGTGCCGGCCGCTGGCCGGCTGCGCTTTCATCCAGCAGCTTGGGG
>NZ_JASCOO010000111.1:0-13492 GCF_029959485.1 Stenotrophomonas sp. PS02301 | reverse complement strand
GCGGGGGGCCGGGCTGCTGCTGGCACCGCTGCTGACCAGCCCGCGGGGCATGACCTTCACCCTCGGCCTGCTGAGGGCCGCCGGCGCCGGCGCCGGCAGCTTCTCGGTCCTGATCGGCGCCACCGCCCACCGCCTGCCGGCCGAAAAGCGGTCGTTCGCCGCCGGCCTCATCAATGCCGGCGGCTCGCTGGGCCAGTTCGTGTTCGCGCCACTGGTCCAATGGATCATCGGCACCGCCGGCTGGGCGCGGGCCATGATCACCATGGCAGTGATCACTTTGCTCTCGGTGCCGCTGGCCTGGCCACTGCGACGTCGTGCCGGCGACCATGCGCCTGTCGCGGGCGCCACCGATGACGGCGGTCTGCCCGCACAGCTGCGCATCGCCGCACGCGATCGCAGCTACTGGTACCTGCATCTGGGCTTCTTCACCTGTGGCCTGCACATCGCCTTCCTGGTCACCCATCTCCCCGGCGAAATCGCGCTGTGCGGGCTCTCGCCCACCGTCGCCTCGTCCTCCATCGCGCTGATTGGCCTGTTCAACGTCGCCGGCAGCCTGATCGTCGGCGCCCTAGGCCAGCGCTACCGCATGAAGTACCTGCTGTTCTGGATGTACGCCAGCCGCGCCGTGATGATCGGGGTCTACCTCGTTGCGCCGCCTACCCCGCTCACCTTCTACGTGTTCTCCGCCGCGCTCGGCTTTACCTGGCTGGCGACCGTTCCGCCCACCGCCGGGCTGGTCGGCAAGCTGTTCGGCCCGCGCTACCTCGGCACCCTGTTCGGCCTGACCCTGCTCTCGCACCAGTTGGGCGGTTTCTTTGGTGCATGGCTCGGCGGCCTGGCGCTGGCGCACACCGGCAACTACCTGTGGATGTGGTACGCCGACATGGGCCTGGCCGTGCTCGCCGCGTTGATCAATCTGCCCATCCGCGAAGCCCGGATGGGCGGCTGTCACGGCGTGCCCGCGCCGCGCTGAGCTCACCCGCCCTCGACATTGCCCGGCGCGCGCCAACCGCGGTGCGCTGAAAGCGACGCAGGCCCTTTCCCGCCGGACAGTTCTGTCCGATGATGCGCGTATGCCTACCCAACGTGCCGACGCGGCCGCCCGCCGCGCCCAGATCCTCGACGCTGCCGATGCCGTGTTCGGTCAGCATGGCGTGACCGCCCCGCTGGACCTGGTGGTCGAGCGTGCCCAGGTCGGCCGGGCCACGCTGTACCGCAACTTCCCTGACCGCGCCGCACTGGTCGAGGCGCTGCTCCAGCGCACGGTCAACCGCATTGCGCGGCAGGTGCAGACCCTCGGCGACCGCGACGACGCATTGTTCGACGTCCTCGAAGGCATGGCCAACCGCATCGTCCAATCGCCTGCCCTCTCCGATTACTGGCGCGCGGTCGATCCTGATCAGATCCCGATCCGCGCCGCCCGCGAAACGATCGTCGAACTGCTGCGCGAACCGATCGCCCGCGCGATCGCCGCCGGCCTGTGCCGCCCCGATCTGGAAACGACGGACATTTCACTCATCTCAGGCATGCTGGGAGCCGCGCTGCGTGGCAAGACGCGTGACGAACGCGCCCGGCTGGCCACGCGCGCCCTGCAATTGCTGCGTGGCGGATTGCGGGGGCCTGCCGACGGGGAGGGATGATGCCGCAGTACCTCAAGCCGGTTCCGGACTGGGAGGAGCACGAAAAACCGACCCTGCCGGGCTCGGCGTCGATGCCGTGGCATCCGCCGCACCGCCGCCTCGCCTACGCCCTGGTCGCGCTGCTGGTCGGCATCACCGGCGGCCTGGGCAATGCCCTGGTCAGCGCCAACCTGCCGTTCCTGCAGGGCCAGCTCGGGCTCACTCCGGCGCAGGGCAGCTGGCTGGTGGCCGCCTATGCGATGGTCAACGTGACCGCCAACCTGCTCGCCTTCAAGTTCCGCCAGCAATACGGCATCCGCCTGTTCGCCGAGATCGGGCTGGGCCTGTACGCCGCGCTGGCGGTGCTGCATCTGTTCGTCGGCACCTTCGAAACCACCGTGCTGATGCGCGCGGCCAGCGGCTTCGCCGGTGCCGCCTGCAGCACCCTGGGCACGCTGTACATGCTGCAGTCGCTGCCGCGCAAATACACCGGCAACCTGCTGGTGATCGGCGTAGGCATCTCCCAACTTGCGGTGCCGATCGCGTGGCTGGTCTCGCCGGGCCTGGTCGACACCGGGCAGTGGCATAACCTGTATCTGTTCGAGGCCGGGCTGGCGCTGTGCGCGTTCGCCGCCGTGGTGGTGCTCAAGCTGCCGCCGGGGGCGCAGATCAAGGCGTTCGAACCGCTCGACTTCCTCACCTTCGCGCTGCTCGCCCCTGCCGTCGGCCTGCTGGTGGTCGTGCTGGCGCAGGGCTACACCCGCTGGTGGCTGGATACGCCGTGGCTGGGCTGGGCGCTGGTCGCCTCGATCGCGCTGTCCACCACCGCCTTCATCATCGAGCACTACCGCCGCAACCCGTTGCTGCAGACGCGCTGGCTGGCCAGCCTGCCGGTGATCCACTTCATCATCGGTGCGTTCCTGATCCGCTTCCTGACCACCGAGCAGTCCTATGGCGTGGTCGGCCTGATGCGTACGCTCGGGATGGGCCCGGACCAGATGCGCCCGTTGTTCGCGGTGATCCTGGCCGGCGTGATCACCGGCATGGCCGCCAGTTCGCTCACCTTCGGCCCGAAGCGACTCATTCCGCAGTTGTTGATGGCCATCCTGCTGCTGGGCAGCGCGGCCCTGCTCGACCAGAGCCGCACCAGCCTGGATCGCCCGCACGACTTCTTCGCCAGCCAGTTCCTGGCGTCCGTCGGCGCCGGCATGTTCATGGGGCCGCTGATCATGCTCGGCATCACCCAGGCCCTGAAGCAGGGCGTGGACCACATGATCACCTTCCTGGTCACGCTCTCCATCACCCAGACCCTGGGTGGCCTGGCCGGCTCGGCCGTGCTGGGCACGTACCAGCTGCACCGCGAGCAGGTGTACTCCGGTGCGCTGGTCAGCCAGCTGGATCCGGCTGACAACGTGGTTGCCCAGCGCTTGAAACAGCAACAGCAGCTTTACGCCAGGCTGATCACCGACCCGGTGCAGCGCAGCGCGCAGGGCACCGCGCAGCTGGCGCAGATCACCCGTCGCGAAGCCAACGTGCGCGCGTTCAATGACGTGTTCGCGCTCAGCGGCCGCGTGGCGCTGGTCTTCCTTGGCTGGTTGCTGCTGCTGGCGGTGCGCACCGCCGTGCTCAAGCAGTGGCGCAAACGCCACGCGCCGACACCTCCCCTTTCCGCGCCGACGCCCGCCAGCGTCGCGCCCCGATGAGCCCGCCCATGTCGACCCAACCCCCGCACGACGATACCGCCCCGGAAAACGTCAACCCACCGCCGCCGACCGACGCTGCGCCCGCCCCTGCGCCGCCACCCGCGGCCGCCCCCTCTGGCGTGCCCAAGTACCTCAAGCCGAGCCTGCGTGCGGTGATCATCATGATCGTGATCGCCCTGATCGGCATCGCGCTGATCCTGCGCGCGTGGTCACTGTGGCCGTTCGAGACGTCCCGGGTGACCACCGACAACGCCTACGTGCGCGGCCAGATCACCGTGCTCGCCCCGCAGGTCAACGGCTATGTCACCGAGGTGCTGGTCAAGGACTTCCAGCACGTCAAACAAGGCGAACCGCTGCTGCGCATCGACGACCGCATCTACCGCGAGAAGGTCGTCCAGGCCGAAGCCGACCTGGACAGCGCCAAGGCCGCGCTGGCCAACTCCGACCAATCCCAGGCGCAGAACCGCGCGCAGATCCAGGCCGCGCAGGCCAACCTGTCTGCTGGCCAGGCCGAGCTCTCGCGCTCGAGGACCGAACTCAAGCGCTACGAAGAACTCGCCGACCAGCAACTGGTCGCCCTCAACGACCGCGACAAGTTCCGCACCACCACGCAATCGGCGCAGGCCAGCGTGCTGCAGTCACAGGCCCAGATCCGCATCGCCGAAGAAACCCTGACCTCCACCCAGGTCGCCCGCAAAGGCCTGGAAGCCCGCGTCGAGACCGCCCAGGCGCAGCTGGAACTGGCGAAGATCGACCTCGCCAACACGGTGATCCAGGCGCCGCGCGACGGTCAGGTCAGCGAAGCCTCGGTGCGCCTGGGCCAATACGTCACCGCCGGTTCGCAGCTGCTGTTCCTGGTGCCCGATACCCTCTGGGTGGTTGCCAATTTCAAGGAGGGCCAGACCTGGAAGATGCGCATCGGGCAACCGGCCACCTTCTCCGTGGATGCCTTCGATGGCCAGAAGCTGCACGGCCACATCGAACAGATCGCCCCGGCGACCGGCTCGGAGTTCAGTGTCCTGCGTCCGGACAACGCCAGTGGCAACTTCACCAAGGTCGTCCAGCGCCTGCCGATCCGCATTTCCATCGACCCCGATCAGCCGCTGGCACCGCGTCTGCGTCCGGGCATGTCGGTGATCGTCAAAGTGGATACCGCCGCCGAAGGGCACGAGCCGGCCGATGCGAAGCCGTAACCCGCCCGCGCGCAGAACGCCAACGCTTTTCCCCACCCCAGTCCGGAACCGTCGGGAAGCGAGTTGGGCAGCCTGGAACGGGACCGTTGGAGCGGCATGGATGCCGCTCACGAGCCCCCAAGGATGGGTTTACGGCGCGTCCCGCTCCAGGTTGCCCGGCTCGCTTCCGCAGCGGGAAACAGAGTGGCTGCTTTCGCAGCAGAAACGAAAAAGCCGCGCAGATGCGCGGCTTTTCAACGTCAATGGCGTACCGACCGACGGTTGGTACCTACCTTACCCCGCACACCGCGCGCACAACCCATGCACTTCCAGCGTCTGCGCCTGCGGCTGGAAACCGAGCTCCTTCGCCCGCTTCTCCAGCTGGCTGACAATCTCCTTGTCCTCCAGCTCCACCGCACTGTGGCAACTGTTGCAGATCAGGAATGGCACCGAATGCTGCGCACTGCTCGGATGGTGGCACGCCACGAACGCATTCACCGATTCCAGCTTGTGCACGAAGCCATTGGCCATCAGGAAATCCAGCGCGCGGTACACCGTCGGCGGGGCGTCGGCACCGACGCCCTTGCCGTTGCGCACCCACTCCAGCAATTCATACGCCTTCACCGGCTTGCCGGCCTCGGCAATCAGGCGCAGTACGTTCGCGCGGATCGGGGTCAGCCGCAGCCCGCGTTCCGAGCACACGCGCTCGACCACCTTCACGAAGTCTGAAGCGTCGTGAACGTGATGGTGCGGAGCGGTACAAGCGGTTTTTGCGGACATGCGCGGTCTCCTGTGGTCAGGCCGTCGGTACTTTAGTGAGTGCGACCTCGATGCGTTTCAAGGCCTCTTCACGCCCGGCCAGGAAGACCGTCTGCGAGATGTCCGGGCTGACCTGGGTGCCGGTGATGGCCACGCGCAGCGGCTGCGCCACCTTGCCCATGCCGATCTCCAGCGCCGTGGCCACGTCATGCAGCGCCGCCGACACGCTCTCCACCGTCCACTCGCCGGCCGCGCCCAACAGCTCGCGGGCCTTGCCCAGCGCCAGTTCCGCGCCGGGCTTGAAGTGCTTGGCCAAAGCGGCTTCGTCGTACTCGGTCAGCGGCTGGTACCAGACCACCGCCTTCTCGGCCATTTCCTTCAGCGTCTGCACGCGGTCGCGCAGCGCCACCACCACGTCCGCCGGCGCAGGACCAGCGTTCAGGTCCAGGCCCAGCTTGTTCAGCTGGTAGACCAGGTGCGGGGCGATGTCGGCCGGCGCTTCCGTCTTCAGGAAGTGCTGGTTGACCCAGCCCAGCTTGGCCATGTCCAGGCGCGCGGCCTTGGAGTTGCAGTGGGTCACATCGAACAGATCGATCAGCTCCTGGCGGCTGAACAGCTCCTGGTCGCCATGCGACCAGCCCAGGCGGGCCAGATAGCTGAGCAGTGCGTCAGGCAGGTAGCCGGCGTCCTTGTACTGCATCACGTCGGCCGCGCCGGTGCGCTTGGACAGCTTCGCGCCCTGCTCGTCCAGGATCATCGGCATATGACCGAACTTCGGCACGGGGGCGCCGATGCCCTCATACAGATTGATCTGGCGCGGGGTGTTGTTGATGTGGTCGTCGCCGCGGATGACCTCGCTGATGCGCATGTCCCAATCGTCCACCACCACCGCGAAGTTGTAGGTGGGGAACCCGTCCGGGCGGAAGATGACCATATCGTCCAGTTCGCTGTTGGCGATCTCGATACGGCCCTTGATCAGGTCGTCGAACACGACCGTGCCCTCCAGCGGGTTCTTGAAGCGGATCACGCGGTTCGGGTCATCCTTGTACGGCAGGCCCAGATCGCGCGCGGCACCGTTGTAACGCGGCTTTTCCTGCTTGGCCATGGCGGCCTCGCGCATCGCATCCAGTTCTTCGCGGGTCTCGTAGGCGTAGTAGGCCTTGCCATCGGCGACCAGCTGCTCGGCCACTTCCAGGTAACGGGCTACGCGCTGGGTCTGGTAGATCGGGCCTTCGTCGTAGCCCAGGCCCAGCCACTCCATCGCCTCCAGGATCGCGTCGATCGCGCCCTGGGTGCTGCGCTCGCGGTCGGTGTCTTCGATGCGCAGCACGAATTCGCCGCCACGGTGACGGGCCTCCAGCCAGCAGTACAGCGCCGTGCGGGCGCCACCAATGTGCAGGTAGCCGGTGGGACTGGGGGCAAAACGGGTGCGGCAGGTCATGGAGGGCTCAGGGCGGGAAACGGAATCCCGGCAATTTTACCCCGCCCCGGCCGCAAACCGGGCACTCCCTGCCCGGCATGGCGTGGGCAGCCCTTTCCAGGCCGCCCACGCGGTAGCCCTCAGGGCGTCAGCAACGGCTTGCGCGGCAGCTTTTCATCGCGCATGGCCGCGTTGTAGACGAACGAGGCCACGATGGCGGCGGCCTGCTTCAGGTCTTCCGGCTCGGCGTGGTCCCAGGTGTCCAGGTTGCTGTGGTGGACGTTGGTGAAGTAGTCCAGGCGGTCCTGGATGAACTGGAACCCGGGCAGGCCGACGCGATCGAATGCGATGTGGTCGGTGCTGCCGGTGTTGCGGGTGGCCACGGTGGTGGCGCCCACATCGTGGAATGGGGCCAGCCACGCTTCGAAGATCGGCACCACGGCCAGGTTCTCCTGCGCGTAGATGCCGCGGAAGCGGCCCGAGCCGTTGTCCATGTTGAAGTACGCCGAAAACTTGTCGTAATCACGCTGGCGCTGCAAAGCGCCGGTGGGTTCACGCATCGAGGCCGGCAACGTGAGCTGCGCCGGGTCGGTCGGCTCGGGGTAGCGCGCAAAGTGCTTGGACACGTAGTCCTGCGAGCCGATCAGCCCCTGCTCCTCGCCACTCCACAGCGCCACGCGGATGGTGCGCTTGGGCTTGGCGCCCACCGCCTTGAGGATGCGCATGGCTTCCATCATCACCGCCACGCCGGCAGCGTTGTCGGCCGCACCGGTGCCGGTGTGCCAGGAATCCATGTGCGCGCCGAGCATCACGATCTCATCGGCCTTGCCACTGCCGCGGATCTCGGCCAGCGTGTTGTAGCCGGGCTGGTCCTGCGTATCGGTGAAGCGGGCTTCGACATTCACGCGCAGCTTGACCGCCTGCTTCTGGTCGACCGCCCGCACCAGCTGGTTGTAGTGCTCGGCCATCATCGCCAGCTCGGGCACGCCGACCGGTTCACCGGCCTTGCGCGAGCCACCGCCACCGACACGGATGATGCCGTTGTCCCAGCCGCTGATGCTGATCGTGGCCAGCACGCCCTGCTCGGCGAAGAAGGCGTTGGTGGCGCGGATCAGTTCCTGCTTCTCCAGGTATTCCTTGGCCTTCTTGGCACGGTCGGCCTTGGCATCGGCGACGTCCTTGGGCACCGCGAACACCTGCAGCTCGGCCAGGCCGGCGTCATCGTGGCGATGCGAATCGGACTTGGTGGCCCGTTCGTAATCGCGTGCATCGTTGAGCAGCAGGATCCTGCCGGCGAGCTTGCCCTTGTACTGATCCAGGTCGGCGAGCTTCTTGATCTCGACCTTGATCACCTCGCCCTCGACCGGGCCGTTGGTGCCCGGGGTCCAGGCCTTCGGCAGCGCATACAGCGGCGCCACGCGCGGGCTCAGCAGTTCCACGCTGGCGTTGCTGAACTCCCAGCCGCGGCCGAACGCATCGAAGGCTTCGTCATGGACGTTGACCAGGCCCCACTCATTGAACTTGCTGCGGGTCCAGGCGTTGGCCTCGCCCATCGCGGGCGAATTGGTCAGGCGCGGGCCGATCTGCTCGGTCAGGTGGCTGAAGGTCGCCATCACCTGCGACCGGTGGAAGGCTTCCTGGCGGATGCGGCTGACCATGTCCAGGTCCACCGTTTCCTTCGTCTGTGCATCGGCGACGCCGCTCAATGCCAATGCCACGCTCAACATGCCCCACTTGAACACGATTACCCCTGCCTCTCGGCCAGACCACGAACAATCCCCGAGTCTATCGGGCGTTGTCCCGGTGCCCCCGGGCCAAGAGTCATGGTCACGCCATCCAGCCGTACCAGAGCTGGCCACGGCCAGGCAGGATCAGCAACCAGCGGCTGCGGTCTTCCGAGGCGCTGGCGTAGACCGCTGCATGCGCCGGCCAGCCCGCAGGCAACCCGCGGATGCCGACCTCACGCAACGCCTGTGCACCCTCACGCCACGGCCGATAGTCGCCACACCAGTGCGGCAGCGGCAGGCGCCCGCGCGCCTGCCGTGCCTGTTCCAGAAAGCGCAGCCCGTGCACGGCGATCGCCTCGCAGGTGGCCGGGGCCAAGCCAAAACGCAGCAGCCCCGGCGCTGCCGGCACCCCAGGCAGTGCCCTCAGCGGTGACGGCCATCCCGAGGCCTCGCCCTCCAGCAGCGAGGCCACCTCCAGCCGGGCGGGCAGCGCCCGGCGCACACGTTCGTGCAGACAGCGGTGCAAGCTCATGTCCGTTCCTCAGCTCAGCCGCGCGCCGAGTTCGTACCAATCGACCCGGCGGGTCACCCACATCACCGCGGCCAGCACGCCGAACAGCAGCAGCGAGCCCATCAGCAGCGCGTTGTTCTCCGAGATCAGCAGCCCATACAGCGCGCCATACAGGGCACTGAGCATCACCGCAAAGCCCAGGCCGCGTTTCCAGCTCTTCAATACGCCGGACAGATAAACGGTCTGGATGCCGATGCACGCCAGTGCCGAGAGCGCATAGGCCTGCCAGAACGCGATGTGCTCGGAGAGGCTGAGCAGCAGCAGGAAGAAGATCGCCAGCGCCAGGCCGACCATCAGGTACTGCAGCGGGTGGATACGCAGCTGCTTGATCAGCTCGAACAGGATGAAGCCGACGAAGGTAAGCAGGATGAAGAGGATGCCGTACTTGCTGGCGCGGTCGGCCTGGGTATACACATCGACCGGATTGACCAGCTCCACGCTCACCGCTTCAGCGTCGATGTCCGGGCGGTTGCGCAGCTGGTGCTGGGCACGCGAGGCCAGCGAAGACACCGCCCACTGGGCGTCGAAACCCTGCGCGTCCACCTTGCGTTCGTTGGGCAGGAAGCTGCCGCCGAACAGCGGGTGCGGCCACGGCGAGCGCAGCGCGATGCGGCTGTCATCGCCCACCGGCACCACCGACAGCGACCGGGTGCCATCCAGCACCAGCTCCAGCTCGACCTTGCTGCCCTTGAGCACGCCACCCCGTTCATCCGCCAGGCCCGGCAAGCCGACATGCAGGCCGGTGCCGATGCCACTGACGCCGCCGGCATCGGGCAACAGCGTCACGGCGTTGCCATCCACACGCAGGTTCGGCGAACCGACCAGGCCACGCACATCGGCGATGCCCACGGTCAGGAAGGGCGTGCCATACACGCGGCCTGCTTTCACCGGGTAGTCGTCATCGGCGAACGCGGCGCTGATCGTGGCCTTCCAGCTATAGACCGGCACGCGGAACAGGCCGACACGGCGCTCGTCCGGCTGCATCACGCCGTCCACCGTGAGCGTGGCCGGCATCTGCAACCACTGGCCCTGCTCGACCTGCTTCTCCTTCTTCTTGGTGCCGGCCGCATCCACCACCTCGACCTCGCGGGTCTCGGTCCACGGCACCACCCGGATCGGGCCGGTCAGAATCTGCGCGCCGGCGCGGCTCTGCGCCACGCGCTGGTAAGCCTCGTCGCGGTACGCCTCACGCTCGCGGATCACGCCCTTGATCAGGCTCAGCGGAATCAGCAGCAACAGGATCAGCCCGCCGACAATGGCGAACCGCAACAGCATCTTCAGGGATTTCATGACCCGTCCTCGGTTGGGAGGGGGCCAGCTTCCCGCGCGCCGGTGTGCGGGGTTTGTGCCGAGTTTGAAGTCTGTGTGAAGTGCGGCGGCGGTCAGCGCCGCGGCGGTACCGAAGGCAGCCGCAACGGCAGCCACAACACCGCCTGCGCACCGCCGCCATCACGGTTGCGAAGGCTGATACGACCGCCGTGCAGGCGCGCCACCTCCTGCACGAACGACAGGCCCAGGCCGGAGCTGCGCTGGCCGGTGCCGGGCCGTGCCAGCGAATAGAAGCGCTCGAACACGCGATCCAGTGCGTACTCGGGCACGCCACTGCCCCGGTCGGCCACGGTCAGGGCGATGCCCTCGCCTTCCGCACGGGCACCGAGCGTGATGCTACCGCCGGCCGGCGAGAACGCCACGGCATTCTCCAGCAGATTATTGAGCGCCTGCCGCAGCAGATAGCCATCGCCCTGCACGCTCTCGGCCTGCGCGTCCACCGCGATCGTGACCCCGGCGGCCTGCGCACGCACCGCCACCGCGTCGGCGGCGGACTCCAGCAACGCCGCCAGTGCGAGGCGCTCGTGCTTCTGCAGCCAGCCGTACTGCTCCACCTCGGCCAGCGCCAACAGCTTGTCGATGGTTTCGGTGAGGCGCTGCGCCTGGCCTTCGATACTGCGCGCGAAGTGCGCCCGATCCGCGTCCGGCAGCGGTTCCTGCAGCAGCTCGGCCGCGCCGCGGATCGCGGCCAGCGGGCTCTTCATTTCATGCGTCAGCGATTGAACGTACTGCTCGACGTAGGCCTTGCCTTCCAGCTTGCGGCGCATGGTTTCCAGCGCCTGGCCCAGGTCACCTATCTCATCGCGGCGCGGCTTCGGCGGCGGCACCGGTTCACCGGCGCTGACCGCCTTGGCATAGCGGTTGAGACGGTTCACGCCGTGCATCAGCCACGCGGTCATCAGCAGCCCGATCAGCGCCGACAGACCGATCAGCCAGGCACCGCGCTTCATGATGGCGCGCTGGCTGGCCGCGATGAACGGATCGATGCTGCGGTTGGGCTGGGCCAGGCTGAGCACACCGATCAAGCGGCGTCCGTCGGCCGGATCGAAGATCGGCGCGGCCACGTGCATCACCGAGTGGGTGTCGTCGCCGGGCGTCTCCGGGCTGGAGCGCGCGCCGTATTCGCCGCGCAGCGTCCGGTAGACATCGTTCCAGCGTGAGTTGTCGCGCCCCACATCGCGGCCGGTCGAGTCGTACACCACGATGCCCTTGGCATCGGTGATGGTGACCTGGTAATCCAGCGTGCGCTTGGGAAAACGCCACACCATCGCTTTCGGGTCGCGGCGCTTGGCACGCGCCAGATCGGCGACGAAGCGGCCGTCGCGGATCTGCCCGGCCTTGAGATCGTCCGCCGCCATTTCCGCCAGCACGTTGGCTGCATCGACCAACGTGGATTCCATCGCCTGGCGCACGCCGGGCTTCACTTCGTTGACGAAAATGCGCATCACGAAGAACGCGGCGATACCTACGATCAGGAAGAAGCCCAGGAACAGTTTCAGGCCCAGCCGCATGCCTACACCTCCAGTGCGTAGCCCAGGCCACGGTGGGTGCGGATCGGGTCGGTCTCGGCGCCCGCGGCACGCAGCTTGGCGCGCAGGGTTTTGACGTGGGTATCGACGGTGCGGTCGGCGCTGTCAGCGTCGCTGTCCCAGCCGCGGTCCATCAGCTGGGCGCGGCTGAGGATCGCGCCGGGGCGCTGCAGCAGGGCCGCCATCAGCGCGTATTCGTAGCGGGTCAGATCCAGCGGCTGGTCACCGAAGCGGATCCGGCTGCCCTCGCGGTCGATCGAGAAGCGCCCAAGCTGCTGCCAGCCGGTGGTGTCGGCAGGGGCCGCGGACCGGCGCAGGCGCGCCCGTACCCGCGCCACCAGCTCGCGCGGCGAGAACGGCTTGGCCATGTAGTCATCCGCGCCCAGTTCCAGGCCGAGTACGCGGTCGAATTCGTCATTGCGCGCGGTCAGGAAGATCACCGGCACCTCACTGAAGGTCCGCAGGGTGCGGCAGACCTCGAAACCGCTCATGTCCGGCAGGCCGACATCCAGCACCACCACATCGAAGGCGTGCTGGCGCAGGCGGGCCAGCGCCTCACCGCCGAGCAGGCAATGCTGGGCGCCGTAGCCCTCACTGCGCAGTGCATACAGAACGGTATCGGCGATGGCGGTTTCGTCCTCGACCACCAGGACGTTGTGCAGGGGGTGGCTCATGCGCGCAGCATAGCCGCTGGGCCCGCCGCCCCGTACACTGCGCCGATGAATTACCGCCACGCCTTCCATGCCGGCAACCATGCCGATGTGCTCAAGCACATCGTGCAGCTTGCCCTGCTCGACACCTTCAAGCGCAAGGACAGCCCGTTCTTCGTGCTGGACACCCACGGCGGCGCAGGCCGCTACCTGCTGGCCAGCGAGGAAAGCCGCAAGACGCTGGAGGCCGAAGACGGCGTGATGCGCCTGATGGCCCAGCCGCAGCTGCCCGCGGTGGTGGAGCGCTACCTCAAGGCGGTCCAGGCCGACAACCCGGTCGGGGCGATGATCAGCTACCCCGGCTCGCCGCTGCTGACCGCCCAGACCCTGCGCGAGCAGGACCGCATGGCCGTCTGCGAAGTGCAGGATGCCGAAGCCACAGCGCTGAAGGCACTGTTCGCCCATGACAGCCGGGTGGCCGTGTATCACGCCGATGGCTATGCCCAGAACAAGAAGCTGCTGCCGCCCAAGGCCAACGGCGTGAAGATCGGCCGTGGGCTGGTCCTGATCGACCCGCCCTACGAGGGGCAGGACGCCGAGTACCAGGCCATCCTGGCCTCGGTGACCGAGATTCTGGGCCGTTGGCCGCAGGCCAGCTTTGCGATCTGGTTCCCGATCAAGCAGCGCCGGACCATCCTGCATTTCCTGCGCAAGGCCTGTGCCCTGCCGGTGAAATCGGTGCTGACCGCCGAGCTGCTGATCCGCCCGGACGACTCCCCGCTGCGGCTCAATGGCAGCGGCATGCTGCTGCTGAACCCGCCGTGGCAGTTCGACCAGGTCCTGGCCCCGGCCATGCCGGCGCTCAAGCAGCACCTGGGCGAGGCCGGCGCCTCGACCCGCCTGCAGTGGCTCAAGCAGGCCGAATGACCCCCTTCAGGCCAGGCCGGGCTCCCGGCCTGGCCGCCTCCTCCCGGCCGGCTCGGCGGGAGTGGTCCGTTGACGGCACGCTGCAC
>NZ_JASCOO010000110.1:0-13549 GCF_029959485.1 Stenotrophomonas sp. PS02301 | reverse complement strand
CGACTACGTGCAGGCCGAACAGAACTCCCGCGCTGCGCGGGCGCGCTATCGGGCGCTGCGCGGGCCCGAGCACGCCGACACACTCGACGTGGACATGGTGCTGGCGCGGTTGCTGCTGCGGACCGACCGCACGGCCGAGGCGCAGGCACCGCTGCAGCAGGTGGCCGCCCTGTGGCGGCGCGAACTCCCGCCCGAGTCGCCGCAGCTGCTGGTGCTGCGCCTGGTCGAGATTGAATGGCTGACCCGGGCCGGACAGCATGCCGAGGCTGCCCGGGCCCTCGCCGCGTTCGGCCAGGCCCATCCGAGCCTGCCCCCGTGGCTGGGGCTGCGCCTGCAGATGCAGCAGGCACTGCTTGCCCAGCGCCGTGACGATCCCGCGGCAGTGCCGCTGTCAGCCCAGTTGGTGGACACATTCGCTGGTTTCTACGGGGCCGATTCCACGGCCACCGCCAAGTGGCGTATCCCGCTGGCCGAGGCAATGTTCGCCAACGGCGATGGGGCTGGCGCCCGCGCCCAGATCGCGCGGGCCCGGCCGCACTTGAAGGAGCTGGCGCCGACGTCGGAATTCTTGAGTCGTATCAAGGGGTTGGAACAGCGCATGGCGGATCACGAAGCGGGTCTGTCCGGGGGGCGATAGTTTTGTGATGGTCTTCACGGTTTATCGATCAGGAGGCCGATTCCGGGCCTCGTTGATCGAAGGGACACCATGTCAAACCCTCTCCATCCGGACGCCACCCGCGCTGCAGCGCATCCGCCAACAGCCTCCACCGATGCCCTGAACCCGGCTGACGCCGAACGGGACGCCACGCAGGCACGCGGCCCGTTCCGTGCCTTCCGCAAGGCCTATCGCAACGCGCGCGACTGGCATTGCTCCCGCGGGCGCGCCGCGGTCATTGCAGTGCGTTTCGCCTTGACCGGCGACAGCGGCCGCTTCCGCAGTCACGGCGGCTGGATGGTCTCGCGCATCTACACGCCACGGTGAGCTGCGGCGGACTGACCGGCCAGAACGGCCGGGTCAGTCGCTTTCGCCGAGCCGGCCTTCGGCCAGCGGTACCCGCGAGCCATCCAGCAGGCCGCGGCTGAGCGCGCCGTTCTCGATGAACAGCAGCTCGCCGTTCTCACCGTTCTTGATGCTGCTGTCGATGGCGATGATGCGGTCGCCATGGAAGCTGCTGACATGCGGCATCGAGGTGTGGCCGACCACGATGCGGGCGAGGTCGAGCTGTTTGAGCAGCGTCTCGACCTGGGCGGTATCCATGCGGCCATCGAAGTAGCCGCGGTACCAGATCGGGCTGGTCTTGCCATCGAACAGCCGGGCAGTGTCCGGTGCAGCCTTGACCTGCGCCTTGGGCAGCCCGACTGCGGCCTGGTAGCCGGCGTTGGTGGTATCCATGTTGCGCACCAGGTCCAGGTTTTCCGGTGCGATGCCGCCGTGCAGGAACAGGGTGTCCCCGATGCGCATCAGCACCGGACGGGTGCGCAGCCACTGGCCGATCGTCGAATCCGGACCGTACAGCGCGGGGTAGGAACGGCCGAGCAGCTGCGCGGTCTTGAGGTACTTCGGGTTGACGTAGCGCAGGTCGTTGTAGAGCACCATCGTCTCGTGATTGCCGAGCACGAAGTGCACCGCACCACCGGCTGCCGCGGCCTGCTGCTGCAGGCTGTACAGCAGCCAGAATGCTTCGGTGACCTGCGGGCCGCGGTCGAATACATCGCCGGCCACCACCAGTGTGGCGTCGCCCAGCGACCAGCGGTCTTCGCTGTCGATCACGTGGTGGGCGCGCAGCAGCGTCACGAGCAGGCCGTACTGGCCGTGGATGTCCGACAGCGCGACGATCCGCGGCGTGGCCGGGAATCTGGCGATCTCCGCCGTGCGCGGCGGCAGCACGGTCAGGGGGTGCGGATAGCCGCACTCGGGGGCGACCTCGGTGGCCTCGCCGCGTGCCGGCAGCTCGCGGCGGATCACGTGGTCCTTGCACACCCAGGCCGCTTCCAGCCCCTTGGCGGTACGAAATACGTACGGTCCATCGGCATCCACGTGCTCGGCCGGCGCCGCCACCTCGCGTGCCGTGGCCAGCAGCGGCGTCATCATCAGCGCTGACTGGAGCAGCAACAGGCCAGGGCGGGTCAGGGCGCGGAGGATCGACATCGGGGGAATTCCTGTGGCGGACGGCAATGCCGCGATGCTACGCCGCACGGAGGGCGCCGGGCATGCGCCATTGGTCAGCCATGCATGCCGCAACGGGCGGATGGGCCGGCGCTGCCGTCGGCCACACAGGGTCACCCGCGCTGCAGCGCCTTTCGCCCGGGGGCATCGGGCAGGTCATCGCTGGCCAGCACTACCCGGTCCCGGCCCCGCTTCTTGGCCTGGTACATCGCCGCATCGGCGCGCGCCATCAGCCGCTCGTAGTCGGGATGACCATCATGCGCGGCCACGCCGATGCTGGTGGTCAGCGACAGGTTCTGGCCACTGGCCAGTTGCACCGGGCTCTGCGCGATGTGCTTGCGCAGGTTCTCGGCGATCACCTCGGCCTGGGCGGCGGTGGCGGCCACCAGCACCACCACGAATTCCTCCCCGCCATAACGGAACAGGTAGTCGCTGCCGCGGGTAAGCTGGCCGAGCAGGGCGGCCACGTGCTGCAGGGCGCGGTCGCCGCCGTCATGGCCGTGCGCATCGTTGATCGCCTTGAAATGGTCCAGATCCAGCAGCAGCACCGAGAACGGCGTCTGCGTGGAATTGGCCAGTTCGATTTCCCGGCGCAGCACGGTCGGCAGGAAGCGGCGGTTGAGCAGGTTGGTCAGTGCATCGCTGCCCGCATCGAGCTCGCCGATCCGTTCGAACAACATGCCCATCAATGTGCGGATCTGCGCCAGCCGCTCGCGGATACCCTGCAATGCCCCGAAGCGCGCCGCGAAATCGGCATGCGCAAGCGCTTCCTGCAACTGCGTATCGACCGCGGCGACCAGTGCACCGACCTGGCCGGTCTCGCTGCTTTCGCCGAAACTCGGAATGCCCTTGTGGGTGAACCACAGGCCGAACTCCGATTGTGCCAGCCCGGTGAGCTCGGCCTCGACATTCTGGCTGGCCATCGCGTAGAGCAGCGCGTTCTCCCAGTCCAGCAGCAGGGCGCGTTGCCGTTCGCGCTCGGTGCTGACGTTCTGCACCAGCGAGAACAGGCGATACGCCGCATCGGTCCGTGAAGAGCGCTCGCGTGCATGCGTGTAGGCCAGCGTCATGCCTTCCAGGGCGATATCCATCGAGGCGCTGAGGCAGTGGATCGCCGCGAACGCGGTCGCACTGTCGTCGGCCTGCGCGATGATGCGGTCGAACAGGCGATGCTTGAGTACACGCGCGCCGCGGGCCACCAGATCCACCGGAATGCCCACACGGGCATGCACGTCACCGATCACGCGCTGTGCGGCGACCAGCGCGTTGATGCTGTCCGGCGTGGCGGTAAGGATCTGCTGCAGCCACCGCTGCATCGCCGGTTTCAGGCGCAGCCGCACCTGGTCGTGCGAGAGGAACCGGCTCGCGCGCGGGTCTTCGAGCAGCACGTCGTAGAAGTGGTGGGCCAGCCCGGGCGGGCTCTCCGTCGACAGGCTCGCCAGCAGTGTCGCCGCAGCGGCCGGCGTCTGCGCCAGCGTCTGTGCCCAGGCCAGCGCCAGCGGTTGGCTGGCCTCATCAAGATTTGGAACGTTATGCACGATTGTCTTCCCGCCACACAGGCCGTCGAGAGGTAGCGGCCGGGCGCTGGTGTTATTGAGTTGCAAACTGAACGCTGCGGTAAGTGTAATAGTCTCCGCGCGAGGCGCTGCTTACCCTGCCGGCATTGTCCAGGAGAGCTTTCATGGGTCACGACCACGACCATCTGCCCAGCGAGATCCGCCACGAAAAGCCGCTGTGGTGGGCGCTGGGGCTGACCACCACCTTCCTGCTGGTGGAGGTGGCCGGCGCGTTCTGGACCAACAGCCTGGCACTGTTGTCCGATGCCGCGCACATGGCCACCGATACGCTCGCGCTGATGGTCGCGCTGGTCGCGGTCCGGCTCAGCCGGCGCCCGCCCGATGCCAAGCGCACCTACGGCTATGCGCGGCTGGAAGCCATCGGCGCGATGATCAACGGCGGCATGCTGTTCGTGGTCGCCGGCTACATTCTGTGGGAGGCGGTGCAGCGCTTCCGCGCGCCGCAGGAAATCGCCTCCACCGGCATGCTGGTGATCGCGGTGTTCGGGCTGGTGATCAATCTCATCTCGATGCGCCTGCTGCGCGCCGGCAGCGGCGAGAGCCTCAACGTCAAAGGCGCGTACCTGGAAGTCTGGGCGGACATGCTCGGCTCGGTAGCGGTGATCCTCGGCGCGTTGCTGATCCGCTGGACCGGCTGGAAGCCGATCGATCCGATCCTGGCCGTGCTGATCGGCCTGTGGGTACTGCCGCGCACCTGGGTGTTGATGCGCGAGGCGATCAACGTGCTGCTGGAAGGCGTGCCCAAGGGCATGGATGTCGCGGCGGTACGCGGCACCCTGTGTGCCCACGATGGGGTGGTGGACGTGCACGACCTGCACGTCTGGGCGCTGGCGTCCAGCACCCCGGCACTGACCGCGCACGTGGTGATGGGCACCGGTGTGAATGCGGACCGCCTACGTCGCGAGCTGGGCACCCGGTTGCACGAGCAGTACGGCATCGACCATGTGACCCTGCAGATCGAGGCCGACCACTGCGGCGATCCCTGCAGCGTCGGCAGCCCCCGCGACCGGCACGCCGATGACCATGCGGGGCACGACCACGCGGCCCATGCGCACGACAGCCACGACAGCCACCGCGCTGCACCGGACGCGCAGGGCCATCACGGGCATCCGCATCCCTGAGGTCTACCGGCGGCCCCACGGCGGACGGGCAGGGCAGGGTTGCCGCTACAATGCGGGTCTGCCTTGCCATCTGTCGGAGATACTGCAGTGACCCGGAAACTCGTACTGTTGCGCCACGGCCAGAGCCAGTGGAACCTGGACAACCGCTTCACCGGCTGGGTGGACGTGGAACTGACCGAACAGGGCCGCCGCGAGGCTGCCGCCGCCGGCCGCCTGATGCGTGAAGAAGGGCTGCAGTTCGATGTCGCGCATACCTCGGTGCTCAAGCGCGCCATCCACACCCTGCAGGGTGCCCTGGCCGAGCTGGACCAGGACTGGCTGCCGGTCAGCAAGAGCTGGCGCTTGAACGAGCGCCATTACGGCGGCCTGCAGGGCCTGGACAAGGCCGAGACCGCCGCCAAGCACGGCGAGGACCAGGTCAAGATCTGGCGCCGTTCCTACGACATCCCGCCGCCGGCGATGGACATCGAGGACCCGGGCCACCCGATCCACGACCGCCGCTATGCCGGCCTGGACCGCAACGCGCTGCCGGGCACCGAATCGCTGGCCACCACGCTGGACCGCGTGTTGCCGTACTGGTTCGATGCGATCGCCCCCCAGCTCAAGGACGGCAAGACCGTACTGGTCACCGCGCACGGCAATTCGCTGCGCGCGCTGTACAAGTACCTCAACAATGTTTCGCAGGAAGCGATCCTGGAGCTCAACATCCCGACCGGCATCCCGCTGCTGTTCGAACTCAACGACGACCTGACGGTGCAGTCGTTCCGCTACCTGGGCGACCCGGAAGCGGCACGCAAGGCCGCCGAGGCCGTGGCGAACCAGGGTAAAGCGAAGTAAGAGCGAAAGGCCGGCAAATGCCGGCCTTTCGTTTTGTTCGCCCTTTGATATCGGGCGCTCCACCACAGGTTCGCTCCCTGTGTTCCGGTGGGGCTTCACGGTTCTCGTGGCATCAGTGCAACAATAAACTCTGTGCCAATGGGGAGGGCATCCCGATAATCAGCTTTGATTGCGGAGACGTTCTTGCTGGTGTTGTGCCATGGGTCCATCCAGCCTTGGGGCGTCATCAGCAAATAGTGATCAGATTGGTAGGGCGCTTCGCCTCGGATGCAGACGATCGATCCTACTGGGAACTGCGCAGGTCTACGCCAATCTGCGATGTACCAGAGATCGTGGTCTGCAAGGGACCAGATGATTTCATGAACATCTAGTCCAAGCGGCGCTTCGTCCAGTTTCCCGTCCTTATGGTGCTCAAGCCGTTTGAGGGCTGCGTCGTACTCAATTCCAAGAAGAGAAGCCACGCAAGCGACGCCGCATCCCCACTCATTCTCTTGTTTTACAAGCCTGTATTTATTCATTGCACCTCACATTTTTCACGATTTCTCACCATAGAGCTCCTGCTGCTCTACGAGCAAGGCGTCTCGTCGCTCCCGGTGTGTGACCTTTGGCCGGTCCGCACCGGCCCCTCCCGCGCTACGCTGCCCGATTGCCCGTGGTCCGGGTGATGCATCCATCTGTAGCCGGAGAGTCGAATGAAGTTTTCCAAGCTGGTCCCGCTGGGTCTGACCGCCGCCATCGCCGTGTCGCTGGCCTCCTGTGGCAAGACCGATACCGCGCCTGCCGCCACCGCCGATGCCACGCCGGCGTTTGATCAGTCGCAGATCAAGACCGCGCTGATCTCGCTCAACACTGCCGATCTGGACACCGCCATCGCCGCCTGTACCGACCTCAACGGGTTCGTGAACAGCAAGTGGCTCAAGGCCAACCCGGTCCCGAACGACCAGACCACCTGGGGCAGCTTCGAAATCCTGCGCGAGCGCTCGCTGGAAGTGCAGCACGCGCTGGTCCAGCAGGCCGCCGCCAGCCAGGCCAAGGCCGGCACGGTGGAAGCCAAGATCGGCGACATCTGGAAGACCGGTTCGGACGAGGCCAAGATCGACGCCGCCGGCATCACCCCGCTGCAGCCGCAGCTGGACAAGATCGCCGCGCTGAACGACACCGCCGCGATCACCCAGTACCTGCGCGACAGCCAGGCGGTGGGCCAGGGCGTGCTGTTCTCGCTGTTCGCCAATGCCGATTACAAGGATTCGGCCAACGTCATCGCCTATGTCGGCCAGGGTGGCCTCGGCCTGCCGGAGAAGGGCTATTACTTCGACGATTCGCAGGCCAAGATCCGCGACGCGTACGTTGCCTACATCGCCCAGGTGCTGACCCTGTCCGGCGTCGATGCCGAGCAGGCCAAGTCCCAGGCCAAGGCCGTGATGGAGTTCGAAACGCGTCTGGCCCAGGCCTCGATGTCGCGCATCGACATGCGTGACCCGGCCAAGCGTTACAACCCGGTCAGCGCTGCTGATGCGGACAAGCTGACCCCGAACTTCAGCTGGACCGCCCTGTTCGATACCCTGAAGGTGCCGGCCGCGCAGAAGTTCTCGATGGCCCAGCCGGGCTTCTTCGGTGAAGTGGACAAGATGCTGGCCGACGTACCGGCCGCCACCTGGCAGGCCTACCTGCGCTTCCACACCATCGATGACGCCTCGCCGTACCTGAGCAGCGCCTTCGAAAAGGCCAACTTCGATTTCTACAGCACCACCCTGCGTGGCCAGAAGGAAATGCAGCCGCGCTGGAAGCGTGTGCTGGAGTCGGTCAACGGCGCCATCGGCGAAGGCCTGGGCCAGATGTATGTCGACGCGGTGTTCCCGGCCGACTCCAAGGTGCAGATGCAGCACCTGGTGGAGAACCTCTCGGTGGCGCTGAAGGCGCGCCTGGAGAAGCTGGAGTGGATGAGCGAAGACACCCGCAAGAAGGCACTGGAGAAGTGGGCCAGCTTCACCCCGAAGATCGGCTACCCGGACAAGTGGCGTGACTGGTCGGGCCTGGAAACCAACGGCGACAGCTACCTGGGCAACATGCAGGCCGCGCGCACGTTCAACTACCGCTTCATGCTCAACAAGATCGGCAAGCCGGTCGACAAGACCGAGTGGGGCATGACCCCGCAGACCGTCAACGCCTACTACAACGCCACCAAGAACGAGATCGTGTTCCCGGCGGCGATCCTGCAAGCGCCGTTCTTCGACGCCAAGGCCGATCCGGCGCTGAACTACGGCGGCATCGGCGCGGTCATCGGCCACGAAATGATGCACGGCTATGACGACTCGGGCAGCCAGTTCGCCGCCAACGGCAACTTCGACAACTGGTGGACCGACAGCGACCGTGCGGCCTTCACCCAGCGGACCGACCAGCTGGTCGCGCAGTTCGACGGCTATGAGTCGCTGCCGGGCGTGAACGTGAAGGGCAAGCTGACCCTGGGCGAGAACATCGGCGACCTGGGTGGCCTGACCGTGGCCTACGACGCGCTGCAGATGGCGCTGAAGGAAGACCCGAAGGCCAACGTAGCGGTGGACGGCCACACGCAGGACCAGCGCTTCTTCATGAACTGGGCCACCGTGTGGCGCCGCAACTTCAACGAAGGCGAGCTGCGCGTGCGCCTGAACACCGATCCGCACGCTCCGGCCAACTTCCGTGCCAATGGCGCGCCCTCGAACATGCCCGCGTACGCGCAGGCGTTCGAGTGCAAGGCCGGCGATGCGATGGTGCGGGCCGACGACAAGCGCGTTGTGATCTGGTGATCGCACGCGGTTGAGTGACATGAAAAACCCGGCGGACGCCGGGTTTTTCTTTTCCAGCACGCTCGCGGCAAACCCAAGCGGAGACTACGTAGCGGAGGCCATCATCCGGGTGAACAGGCCGAACACCTGCGGGTCGACCAGGCCACCCTGCTGCTCGGCGAGGATGCCCATCGCCTTGGCATGCGGCATCGGGCCGCGGTACGGGCGGGTGGTGGTCATGGCGTCGTACCCATCGACGATGGTGAGCACGCGTGCGCCCAGCGGAATGTCGCTGCCTTTCAGGCCATCCGGATAACCACTGCCATCGAAGGCCTCGTGATGGCTGCGGATCAACCGCGCCACCTCGGCGGCATCACTGCGCCCGGTGGTGGCGAAGATACGCTCACCACGTTCGGGGTGGGTGCGCATGATCGCGCGCTGAGCGTCGTCCAGGCGCGCGGGATACAACAGCACGTTGTCCGGAATGCCGATCTTGCCGATGTCATGGAAGCGCGCGGCCAGCGCCAGATGCGCGCGCTGCGTGTCGTCCAGATCGCACAGGCGCCCCAGCTGATCGCCGAGCAGGCCGACCCGGTCGCAGTGGAAACGGGTGTACTGGTCGCGCATCTGTAACGACATCGACAGCGCATCGATGGAGCAGACCTGCGAAGGGGTGTCGTCGAACATGGGGGCGGTCACGTGGGGTCGGATGGCCGGCCGTCAGTGCCGGGGTCGGGCAGGCCGCCACGTGGCGCCTGCCCCTTGAACGATAGCGCCTGGCGACCGACGCCAGGCGTGAAATCAGCGCGGTGAGAGGGTCAGCAACAGGGCCTTGGCGGCGCTGAAGCGGTCTTCCGGCAGCGGCAACGGGTGCTTGATGCGCAGCTTGTCCGGCCCATCCATCGCGTACAGCTTGGGCTGCTTCTGGATCAGCTGGATCACCGCCATCGGGTCGATCTCCGGCTTGGGATTGAACACGATGCGGCCGCCGTTCTCGCCCAGCTCCAGCTTGCGGATGCCCAACACGTTGGCCTGCAGCTTGAGCTCGGCAATCGCGAACAGGTGCTTGGCCGGGTCCGGCAACAGCCCGAAGCGGTCGATCATCTCCACCTGCAGTTCGCGCAGCTCAGCACTGTCACGCGCACTGCTGATGCGCTTGTACAGGGTCAGGCGGGTGTGCACGTCGGGCAGGTAGGCGTCGGGGATCAAGGCGGGCACATGCAGCTCGACCTCGGCACCGCGTGCCTCTTCGCCGGCGTCCAGATCGGGCAGCTTGCCCAGGCGGATGCTGCGCACCGCACGTTCCAGCAACTCGGTGTAGAGGCTGAAGCCGACCTCGGCCATCTGGCCGCTCTGGTCCTCGCCGAGCAGCTCGCCGGCGCCGCGGATTTCCAGATCGTGGGTGGCCAGGGTGAAGCCGGCACCGAGTTCGTCCATCGAGGCGATCGCCTCCAGGCGCTTTTCGGCATCAGGCGTCATCGCGCGCTTGTCCGGCACCACCAGGTAGGCGTACGCCCGGTGGTGCGAGCGACCCACGCGGCCACGCAGCTGGTGCAGCTGGGCCAGGCCGAAGCGGTCGGCGCGGTTGATGATGATGGTATTGGCGTTGGGGATGTCGATGCCCGATTCGATGATCGTGGTCGACAGCAGCACGTTGAAGCGCTGCTTCTGGAAGTCCAGCATCACCCGCTCCAGCTCGCGCTCGGGCATCTGCCCATGGGCGATGCCGATGCGTGCTTCGGGCACCAGCTCGGCCAGCTCGCGCTGCATGCGGCCGATGCTCTCCACATCGTTGTGCAGGAAGTACAGCTGGCCACCACGGGCCAGTTCGCGCTGGAAGGCTTCGCGCAGCAGCGCGTTGTCCCAGGCGGTGATGAACGTCTTGACCGCCAGCCGGTTCGGCGGCGGCGTGGCGATGATCGACAGATCACGCAGCCCGGCCATGGCCATGTTGAGCGTGCGGGGAATCGGCGTGGCGGTCAGCGTGAGCAGATGCACGTTGGCGCGCATCGCCTTGAGCGCTTCCTTCTGCCGCACACCGAAGCGCTGCTCCTCATCGACCACGACCAGACCGAGGTCCTTGAACTTCACGTCCGGCTGCAGCAGGCGATGGGTACCGATGATGACGTCGATGGTGCCGGCGGCGACCTTCTCCAGTTCGGCCTTGATCTCCTTGGTGGATTTGAAGCGCGACAGCACCTCCACCTTGAGCGGCCAATCGGCGAAGCGATCGCGGAAGTTGCGGTAGTGCTGTTCGGCCAGCAGGGTGGTCGGCACCAGCACGGCGACCTGCTTGCCGGCGCTGGCGGCGGCGAACGCGGCGCGCACGGCGACCTCGGTCTTGCCGAAGCCGACGTCGCCGCAGACCACACGGTCCATCGGCTGGCTGCTGGCCAGATCGCGCAGGGTCGCGTCGATCGCGGCCAGCTGATCAGGGGTTTCCTCGAACGGGAACCCGGCCGCGAACGGCTCGTACATCGCGCGGTCCACATGCAGCGCCAGGCCGGCACGGGCACGCCGACGCGCCTGGATTTCCAGCAGCTCGGCGGCAACGTCGCGGACCTTTTCGGCCGCCTTGCGCTTGGCCTTGGTCCACTGCTCGCCACCGAGCGAATGCAGCGGGGCGGTTTCCGGCGAGGCACCGGAATAGCGGCTGATCAGGTGCAGCTGGGCAACCGGCACATACAGGCGGTCGCCCTTGGCGTATTCGATTTCCAGGAACTCGCCGGGCATGCCGCCGGCATCGAGCACGATCAGGCCGCGGTAGCGGCCGACACCGTGGTCTTCATGCACGATCGGCGAACCTTCGCTGAGCTCGCCGAGGTCGCGGATGATCGCTTCGGGCTCGCGCCCGGCCCGGCGGCTGCGGCGCTGCTGGCCGGCGCGTTCGGGGAACAGCTGACGTTCGGTCAGCACCGCGATCGGCGGGCTTTCCAGCGCGAAACCGTCTTCCAGCGGCGCCACGGTAATGCCGAAGCGGACGCTGTCGTCGGCCAGGAAGCCGGGCAGATCGGCGACCACTGGCGGCTTCAGCTCGGCGGCGAGCAGCACTTCCAGCAGGGCTTCGCGGCGGCCGGCGGAATCTGCGGCGATCAGCACGCGGCCCGGGTAATGACCGATGAAGGATTTCAGTGCCTCGGCAGCCGGGGCATCACGTGCGGCCACCGGCAGCGGCGGCAGGGGCTGGTCGCCCAGCGGCTGTGCGTCGCCGATGCGGTCGTGATCCAGTGGCCAGACTTCGACGCGGGCCAGGCCGTTGAGCGTGGCGCGCAGTTGCTCGGGGCTGGCATACAGCTCTTCCGGCGCCAGCAGCGGGCGCTCGACATCGTGGCGGCGCTGCTCGTAGCGGTTCTGCGTCTGCGCCCAGAAGGCGGCCGCAGCATCGAACACGTTCGGCGCCAGCACCGGCAGCACGTTGGGCTGCAGGTAATCGAGCAGGGTCGCGGTCTTGTCGAAGAACAGCGGCAGGTAATACTCGATGCCGGCCGGCGCGATACCGGCCTTGAGATCCTGGTACAGCGCGCTGCGCCGGGTATCCACATCGAAGCGCTCGCGCAGCGTGTTGAGCACGCGCGAGACGCTGAGATCATCCAGCGGTACTTCACGGCCGGGCAGCATGTGCACCGCCTCGACCTTGTCCAGCGAGCGCTGCGATTCCGGATCGAACGCGCGGATCGAATCGATGTCTTCATCGAGCAGTTCCACCCGCAGCGGCGCCTCGGCCCCCATCGGGTAGACATCGAGCAGGCCGCCACGCACGGCGAAATCACCCGGGTCCATCACCTGCGGCACGTTGCGGTAGCCGGCCGATTCCAGGCGGCGCTTTTCCGCGTCCAGATCCAGGCGCTGGCCCACGGTGAGGTCGAAGCTTCCGCCGATGACGTACTTGAGCGGGGCCAACTGCTGCAGCAGCGTCTGCACCGGCACCACCACGATGCCGCGCTTCAGCGCCGGCAGGGCATGCAGCGCCGCCAGGCGCTGGGAAATGATGTCCGGGTGCGGGCTGAAGGCGTCGTAGGGCAGGGTTTCCCAATCCGGGAAGGCCACGATCGGCACGTCGCCGGCACTGCCCAGCAGGGTGTGCAGATCCGCTTCGATCTGGTTCGCGCCGTGGTTGTCGCGGGCGACCACCAGCAACGGCCCGTCGTGCGACTGTGCCGCGCGGGCGATGTACCACGCCAGCGCTGTCGCCGAAGCGGGAGCGCGCCACCAGGCGCGGAGCTGTCCAGGACGTGGCAGCGGCGGAACGGGATAGGAGGTGCGTGACATGAACCGTCGATTTTAGCAGACCGCAGCGTGGCGGCCGCGTCATCCGGCAGCGGCCGGGCAGTGCCCGGCCGCCCGTCATCAGCTGTCGAGTTCGAGCACCATGCGCACCAGGCCCGGCGTACCGTTCGGGTGCGGGATCGGCTGGAAGCCCAGCGAGGCGGCCAGCTGCTTCATCGGCTCGTTCTCTTCGGCAACATCACCGTACAGACGATCCAGGTACTTGCCGCGCGCCCATTTGACCAGCTTGCGCATCAACTGCCGGCCCAGGCCCTGGCCGACCAGGAAGCGGCTGACCAGGATCGCGTATTCGGCCTCGCGGGTGCCGGGGATGATCGAGGCACGCGCGACCGCACCCACCACGGCTTCACCGGCGGGCAGCGACTCGGCCGCGACAAGGGTGATTTCGCTCTTGGGATTGGGGTGGGTCAGGCGCTGCGTGGTTTCCGGCGACAGCTCGGTCACCGACTGCAGGAAACGGTCGCGGATCTCCTCCGGCCCGAACAGGCTGAAGGCGGCATGCAGCGGCGGGCCGTCTTCCGGCCGGATGGGGCGGATCAGCAGCTCGTGGCCACTGGGTGCCTTGAAAATTTCGTGCCAGGGCGGCATGCGGTTACGGGTAGCCATACCGGTGATTCCTTGGTGGTCTCAGGATTCTCGCATCCCGGGTGCAGCGTTCCGTGAACGGATCACTCACGCCGATCCGGCCGGGAGGAGTCGGCCAGGCCGGGATCCCGGCCTGGCCTGAAGGGGGTCATTCGGCCTGCTTGAGCCACTGCAGGCGGGTCGAGGCGCCGGCCTCGCCCAGGTGCTGCT
>NZ_JASCOO010000010.1:0-82805 GCF_029959485.1 Stenotrophomonas sp. PS02301 | reverse complement strand
GCCGACCCTTGGTCGGCTGCTGGTGTTCTGGGGCGAGCGCAGCCGACCAACGGTCGGCGCTAGGTCAGGGCGTATCGCTTCATGATCTTGCCGAACGCGCGGCTGTCCGTTGCGGTCTCGGCCTGCAGGCCGGCCAGCCGTGCCCCGCGCACGTTGACGAACAGGTCATCGATGAACAGCGTGCGCTCGGCACGTGCGCCGAGCAGCGTCACCGCCTTGGCGAATATCGCCGGATCCGGCTTGCGCCCGCCCAGCGCACCGCTGCACAGGATGCGGCCGTGCAGCGCATCGGCCAGGGTCGGAAGGAGCTGTGGAATCGTCTGCGCCATCAGCGCGCCGTTGTTGGTCAGGATCCCGATCGGCAGTGCCTGCGCGATCCGTGCCACGCGTTCGATGACGCCAGTCTCCGGGATGCATGCCACGAGGCGCGCGGCCTGCCACTGCGCGATGCTGATCGTGGCCTGCAGCGCATCGCCCAGTTGCTGCAGGTAAGCGTCGGTCGCCATGCCGCTGTCGTAGGCGCGTTCCAGCCCACTGTCGAACAGTGCCGTCTGCACCTGCGCCGCGCTGCAGCCGATGCTGGCGGCCAGATGGCGCACACGCAGGTGTCGCGCATAGCGCACCAGCACGCCATCGAAATCCAGCAGCAGGCACTCGATCACACGCGGCATGGGGAAGTCTCGTCCAAGTCCAGGGCTGACCGTAACCCAGCCGGGGCCTGCGCTGCGACATCGCGTCGCACGTCGCCTGCACGGGCGGTCACTAGAATCGCGGGGACTGCCTGATGGAGATCGCCTTGAAACTGCTTGCCCCCGTGTTGCTTGCCGGCCTGATGCTGGCCCCGGCCGCCCATGCGCGTGTCTGCGCGATCGCCATCGACAGTACCGACCAGATGAGCTTCAGCCAGAAGGAACTCAAGGTTGCCGCGGACTGCACCCAGGTGAAGCTGACCCTGCGCCACACCGGCAAGCTCGCGGCGACCGCGATGGGCCACAACTGGGTACTGACCCGCGCCGCGGATTACCAGCCGGTGGCGATGGCTGGCATGCGCACCACGTTGGCCGACAGCTACCTGCCCAAGGGCGATGCGCGCGTGCTGGCGCATACCCCGGTGATCGGCGGTGGACAAAGCACCAGCGTCACCTTCTCCACCGCCAAGCTGACCAAGGGCGGCGACTACACCTTCTTCTGCTCGTTCCCGGGCCACTTCGCCATGATGAAAGGCCGTTTCGTGTTCGGTTGAAGCAATCAATATTTAACGGGGACGGGGGTAATTATTAACTACCCCCGTCCCCGTTATTTGATCAGCCTTTGACGACCTTGAACGCTTCGCGCGCGGCCTCGAGCGTTGCCTCGATGATGCTGTCGTCGTGTGCGCTGGACAGGAAGCCGGCTTCATACGCCGAGGGGGCGAGGAACACGCCGCGCTCCAGCATCGCGTGGAAGAAGGTGTTGAACGCGGTGATGTCGCACGCGGTCGCCTGGGCGTAGGTTTCCACCTTCTGGTCAGTGAAGAACAGGCCGAACATCGCGCCGACCTGGGTGGTGGTCACTGCCACGCCTGCGTCCGCCGCTGCCGCTTCCAGCCCCGCGCACAGGCGCGCGGCCGAAGCACTCAGGCGATCATGGAAGCCCGGTTCCTGCACCAGTTCCAGCATTGCCAGGCCGGCTGCCATCGCCACCGGATTGCCGCTCAGTGTGCCCGCCTGGTAGATCGGGCCGGCCGGGGAAATCTGCGACATCAGCTCCCGACGACCGCCGTAGGCACCCACGGGCATGCCGCCGCCGATGATCTTGCCGAAGGTGGTCAGGTCCGGGGTAACGCCGTAATGCGCCTGCGCGCCACCGAGCGCCACGCGGAAGCCGGTCATCACTTCATCGAAGATCAGCACCGTGCCGTACTGCGTGCACAGTGCGCGCAGGTGCTGCAGGTAGCCCTCGCGCGGCGGGATGCAGTTGGCGTTGCCCACCACCGGCTCGATGATCAGCCCGGCGATGTACTCGCCCTGTTCGGCGAACAGCGCGGTGGCCGCTTCGACATCGTTGTAGGGCAGGGTCAGGGTGAGTTCGCTCAGCCCGGCCGGGACACCCGGCGAGGTCGGCACGCCCAAGGTCAGCATGCCGCTGCCGGCCTTGACCAGGAACGAGTCGCCGTGGCCGTGGTAGCAGCCTTCGAACTTGACGATGCGGCTGCGGCCGGTGGCACCGCGTGCCAGCCGGATCGCCGACAGCGTGGCCTCGGTGCCCGAGTTGACCATGCGCACCATCTCGCAGGACGGCACCAGCCGGGTCAGGGTTTCGGCCATGGTGACTTCGGCTTCGCACGGCGCGCCGAAGGACAGACCGTTGCCGATCGCCTGCTTGACCGCCTGGCGCACGGCGGTGTGGTTGTGGCCAACAATCATCGGGCCCCAGGAGCCGACATAATCGATGTAGCGGTTGTCGTCCACGTCGTACAGGTAGGGGCCATCGGCGCGCTTGACGAAGAACGGCTCGCCACCGACCGATTTGAACGCGCGCACCGGCGAGTTGACGCCGCCCGGCAGCAGCTTCTGGGCGCGGGTGAACAGGGCGTGGGACTGGTCGTGGTTCATGCGGTCGTATCCTGGAAGCAAGCGAGGTAGGCGTGCAGCGTGGCGACCGGGTCGGGCGCGGCGTACACGCTGCTGATGACGGCAACCAGATCGGCGCCGGCAGCGATGAGCGGTGCCACATTGTCCGGGCTCAGCCCGCCGATCGCCACCCGGGGCACCCCGAGTGCGGCGCTTTGCCGCAGCAGGTCCGGTGGGGCACGGCGGGTGGTGGCCTTGCTGGTGCTGGGGAAGAAGGCCCCGAAGGCGACGTAGCTGGCGCCAGCGGCGACCGCGCGCTCGGCCAGCGCCAGGGTGTCATAGCAGGAGGCGCCGATGAGGGCGTCCGGGCCGAGCAGGGCACGGGCGGCGGCGATATCGCCATCGTCCTCGCCCAGGTGCACACCGGCCGCGCCGACCGCCTGGGCCAGGGCCACGTCGTCATTGATGAGCAGCGGCACCGCGTACAGCTGGCACAGGCCCTGCAGCGCAGCGGCCTGGGCGTGGCGCAGGGCCACATCGGCGCTCTTGTTGCGGTACTGCAGCCAGGTGGCGCCGGCCGCCAGCAGCGGCGCGGTGCGCGCCAGCAGCCGCGCGGTATCGGGCTCGTCGGGGGTGATGAGGTAGACGCCGCGGGGCGGCGTGGGGGCTGAAGCGTGATTCATCAATGGCTACCGGTAGCGCAACGGGAGTGGGACAATGAGCGCTGTCAGCTCTTGTCCCGCCGTGATTATCCGATGACCGACGCAACCGCCACCACCTTCCGCACCTGGATGTGCGTTGTCTGCGGCTTCCTGTACCGGGAAGAAGACGGGCTGCCGGACGAGGGCATCGCCCCGGGCACGCGCTGGGAAGACATCCCTGATACCTGGACGTGCCCGGACTGCGGCGTGACCAAGGATGATTTCGAAATGGTCGAAGTCGACTGAGGCACCGCCAGGCGCCGCGTCGCGGCACCGTCAGTGCAGGCGCGGCACCACGCCACCGAGGCCGACCAGCTTCTCGCGGACGAACTGGGCATCGCTGGCCTTGGCATTGCGCTTGAGATACAGCCCCAGGTCGTTGCGCGCGCCGGCCTCGTAATCCAGTTGCAGGTAGGCCATGCCGCGATCGCGCAGCGCGTCGTCCTGTTCGGGTGCCAGCTTCAGCAGGCGGTCGGCACTGCGCGCGGCGCGGTCCCATTCGCCGCGTTCCACGTACACGCCATGCAGGTTGCGCAGCATCCTCATCAGGATCGCGCGTGCCGGGGCCGGGTCCAGGATCTGCGCGAGCACGTCGTCGTCGGGGACTTCACCGCCCAGGTGTGAGCGTGCGCGTTCGCGCAGTTCCTCCACGCCCAGTGGGCGGCCGCCGTTGAACGGGTCCATCACCAGCACGCCGTCGTTGAGCGGCAGACGCACCAGGAAGTGCCCGGGGAAGGACACCCCGTCCAGCGGGATGCCGAGCCGGCGCGAGACTTCCATCTGCACCAGCGCCAGCGAGATCGGATTGCCCAGGCGGCGTTCGAAGACCTGGTTCAGATAGCTGTTGCGCGGGTCGTAGTACTCGCCATGGTCGCCGCTGTAGCCCAGCTCGTCGAACAGGTGGCGGTTGACCGCGGCGATCTTCAGCGGCCACATGTCGATCGTGGCGATCTCGGTGCGCAGGTGGTCGGCGTGACTCTGCAGGACCGCGTCGTAGACGGCGGGGTCCAGATCCGGGTATTCGTCCCGTGCGATCAGCAACGCGGTCGGCAACAGCGGCAGCGCCTCGTCATCCAGCTCGGCCAGTGAGTCCCACGTCGGCAATGTGATCTGCCCCTGCATGGGACAAGACTGGCGACAAACGCGCCGCGATTCAAGGGCGCGGCGCGTTTATCAGGGCACTTTTATTTGCCGTCGGCGATGCCGGGGCCGAAGGTGAGTTCGGTGCCGTCCTTGAGCGCCATCTTTTCGGCCTGCCCGGCGTTGAGTTCCAGCACGTAGCGGGCCGGCTCGCTGCTGGGGTAGGGCGGGCAACGATCGCCGGCCGAACACGGCGGCACATCGCGCTGCTGGCTGACCAGGCGGCGCTGCGCATCGAAGTACAGGATGTCCAGCGCGATCTTGGTGTTCTTCATCCAGTACGCCTGCAGTTCTTCGCGTTCGTGGATGAACAGCATGCCGTGGTCCTCGGGCATCTGGTCGCGGAACATCAGCCCGCGGGCGCGGGTATCGTCGTTGGTGGCCAGTTCAACGTGGTAACGGTTGCCGTCCAGTTCCACCCAGTGACGGGCGTTGGTGCTGGCACAGCCGGCCAGGGTGAACAGCAGGAGCAGGGGCAGCAGGCGCAACAGGGACATGGGCGTACCTCGTTGGGGCAGCCGGCGCGGGCGCCGGCCACGGGATCACATCACGATCGGCGGCTCACCGCCGATGATCACCACATCGGCCGGGCGGCGCGCGAACAGGCCGACGCTGACCACGCCCGGCAGCTGGTTGAGCTCGCGCTCCAGCTTGACCGGATCGGTGATCTCCAGGTGGTGGATGTCCAGGATCACGTTGCCGTTGTCGGTGACCACGCCCTCACGCCAGGCCGGCTGGCCGCCGGTCATGTCCATGATGCGGCGGGCGACCAGGCTGCGGGCCATCGGGATCACTTCCACCGGCAGCGGGAACTTGCCCAGCACCTTGACCTGCTTGCTCGGGTCGATGATGCACACGAAGCGCTCGCTGGCCTCGGCGATGATCTTCTCGCGGGTCAGCGCGGCACCGCCGCCCTTGATCAGGTTCTTGTTGCCGTCGCATTCGTCGGCCCCATCCACATACAGCGACAGGTTGCCGGTGTGGTTGAGCTCGAGCACCTCGATGCCGTGCTGCTTCAGGCGCGCGGTGCTCTGGTCCGAGCTGGACACGGCGCCCTTGATGCGGTGCTGGATCTTGGCCAGGGCATCGATGAAGTAGGCCACGGTGGAGCCGGTGCCGACCCCCACGATCATGCCGTCTTCGACGTATTCAATGGCTTTTTCAGCGGCCAGGCGCTTGGCTTCGGACATGGCGGGCAACTCTTGGAGGAAAGGGGTCAGTGCTTTTCCAGCGACAGCAGCAGCTTCCACTGCGCAGCGGTCACCGGGAGGATCGAGAGACGGTTGCCGCGTGCGGTCAGCGGGAATCCTTCGCCCAGCGCATCGGCGTGCAGCTTGATCTCATCCAGCGAAATGGTGTCGCGCAGTTTGCGCTCGAAGGCCACGTCCACCAGCATCCAGCGCGGTTCTTCGCGGGTCGCCTTGGGGTCGTGGTAATCGGATTTGGGATCGAACTGGGTGTCGTCCGGGTAGGCCTCGCTGGCCACCGTGGCCAGCCCGACGATGCCCGGCACCTTGGTGTTGGAGTGGTAGAACATCACCCCGTCGCCGACCTTCATCCCATCGCGCATGAAGTTGCGCGCCTGGTAGTTGCGCACGCCGTTCCAGGGCTCACGGCCCACGCGCTGCAGATCGTCGATGGAAAAGGCGTCCGGTTCGGACTTCATCAGCCAGTAGCGCTTGCGTGCGGTCATGCGGAGTCTTTGATTACGGTAGGTGCCGACCGTTGGTCGGTACGCAGACAAGGGTGGAGACGTCGGTGCAGATCGCATCCACCGCGACGTCCCAGGATTGCACCGGCAGGTCATCGACCTGCTGGACCGAGAAGCCGACCCCGACCAGCCACGGCGGCGCCGGGCGCTGGTGGCGGAATGCGAAGCTGCGATCATACCAGCCGCCTCCCATGCCCAGCCGGCGACCCAGTGCGTCGAAACCCACCAGCGGCGCCACGACCAGCGCCATCTGCTCCGGTGCGAGCGTGTCGTCCAGCGCGAGATCGGGTTCGGGGATACCGAAGCGGTTGGTGGTCAATGCCTGCCCGGGGCGCCAGGGCGCGAAGCGCAGCGTCTTCTCGTGCAGGACCGGCAGGCAGTAGGTCAGGCCGGCGGGCAACTGCATCTGCCAGCGGTGCAGCGCGATCTCGCCATCCATCGCCCAGTAGCCGGCTACATGGCCCTGCGGGGGCGCGAAAGGAAGGGCGAGCAGGCCATCGGCCAACTGTTCGGCGGCGGCCAGGCGCACGGCGGCGGGGAGATCACGGCGGCGTTGGCGCAGCTGCTGGCGCAGTGCGGAGCGCGGGTCGGTCATGCCTGGGTCCGGAGCGTGCGGGGGAAGCGGATAAAACAAGAGCGACGTCCCAAGGGAACGCCGCTCTTGCTGGAATATTGCATTCTCCGCCGTGACGATGCATGCGAAACGACCTTGAACCCGGGGTTCAAGTGGGTACGCTGGGGTTCCATCGGGCTTCCCGCTACAAGGCGGACTTGCACTCCCGGCGCCGTCGCGCACCCGTGGTCGTAATTAAGGGACAAGGCGAATGTTTGCACACGCCGTCGTTCACAGCAGAGAACGCGACGAGGATTATAGCCCTCTTGTGCGATTCGACCAGTCCGTTCGTCGGTCGAATTGCACATCAATTCA
This sequence comes from Stenotrophomonas sp. PS02301, assembly GCF_029959485.1. Classification (NCBI taxonomy): domain Bacteria; kingdom Pseudomonadati; phylum Pseudomonadota; class Gammaproteobacteria; order Lysobacterales; family Lysobacteraceae; genus Stenotrophomonas; species Stenotrophomonas sp. PS02301. The sequence goes on along the minus strand of NZ_JASCOO010000010.1, from coordinate 75,773 downwards.
GATCAATGAAGACCGCGCGATGCACGTGTGCAATCAAACACCGCGTGGAACCGGGCGCGTGGATCAACCCGCGCTGTCGAAAGCCCGATCCAGGCGGCGATTGAGATCGCTCAGGGTCTGCTGCAGGGCAATGGCCTGCCGGGCGTGCTCATCACGCAGCTGCTGCAGCTCGTGGGCCAGGTTCAGCGCGGCCAGCACCGCGACGCGGTCGACCGCGGCCATCCGGTTGCTGCCGCGGATCTCGCGCATCTTGGCATCCAGCAGCCGGGCAGCGGCGGTCAGGCTCTCGCGTTCCTCGGCCCCCACCCCCACCGTGTATTCACGATCCAGGATGCGGACACTGACCGGTTCGGTCTGGCTCATGTGTGCTGCTCCAGGGACTTGAGGCGGGTGATCATCGCTTCGACCCGGGAGCGGGCCTGTTCGTTCTTGGCCAGCAGCTGGGAGCGCTCGGCCACCAGCTGCTCCTGCTGATGGCGCAGGCTGCGGTTCTCGTCGGCCAGGCGTTCGTTGCGCTCAAGCAACGCCTCGACGCGGGCGGCGAAGGCCTGCAACTGGGCGATGGCGTCGGCGGGTTCCATGTCCGGCACCATAGGCAAGGGCGGACGGGGCGGTCAAGCGAATAATGACGGGGCCTGCCGGCAGTCGGCCCGCCGGTGCCGGGGCGGGGGCCGGGGCGGGCCATGGCAACCCGGTGGACACAGGTGGATTGCTACACTGTGGCGCTCACAAACCGTAGCCCCAAGATGACCGAACTCCCGAGTGTCGACGACGTAAACCAGGCCAGCCAGGCCCTGGGCCTGGGCGCCAGCGCCGCTGAACTGCACGGCGGCCTCTGCGGCTGGCTGTCCGCCGGCGGTGCGCCGGTGCGTGAATGGCCGGCCCGCGTGCTGGCCGATGACAACCTGCCGACCCCGGCCGAAGGTGACGCCCTGGCGCGCCTGCTCGATGCCAGCGTAGCGCAGATGGAAGACCGCGATTTCGCCTTCGAGCTGCTGCTGAGCGATGCCAGCGATACCGCCGCGCAGGCCGATGCGCTGTTCACCTGGGCGCGTGCGTTCCTGGGCGGCTTCGGGCTGGGCTCGGGCCAGAACCGGCCGGCCTTGTCCGAAGAGGGCGATGAAGCCCTGACCGATCTGGCCAAGCTGGCCCAGGCCTCCAGCGAAGACTTCGAAAGCGGCAACGACGACGATGAAGACGCGCTGGCCGAGATCGAGGAGTTCATCCGCGTGGCGGTGCTGCTGCTGCACGGCGACTGTGTGATGGCCGCGCGCCACCGGCAGCGCTTGAACTGAGATGGATATCCGGCAGCTGACCGGCATCTCCGCCGCCGAATACACCCGCCGCCGCCAGCAGTTGATGGAGATGGCCGGCGATGACGCGATCCTGGTGCTGCCGGCCGCATCCGAGCGGGTGCGCAGCCTGGATACGCATTATCCATTCCGCCAGGACTCGGATTTCTGGTACCTGAGCGGCTTCCCGGAACCGGAGGCCGTGCTGGTGCTGATCCCGGGCCGTCGCCATGGCGAGGTGATCCTGTTCTGCCGCGAGCGCGACGCCGACCGCGAAGCCTGGGATGGCGCGCGCGCCGGCCAGGAAGGCGCGGTTTCGCAGTACGGCATGGACGATGCGTACCCGATCGACGATCTGGACGACATCCTGCCCGGCCTGCTGGAAGGGCGCTCGCGGGTGTACTACCACTTCGGCCGCGATGCCGAGTTCGATCTCAAGCTGATCGGCTGGGTCAACCGGGTGCGCTCGCAGGTGCGGCATGGCGCGCAGCCGCCGCATGAATTCCTGGAGCTGGGCCACCTGCTGCACGAACAGCGGCTGTTCAAATCGACCGCGGAAATCGCCGTGATGCAGCGTGCTGCCGACATCAGCGTGCAGGCGCACCGTGCGGCGATGCACGTGGCGCGGCCGGGCATCCATGAGTACGAACTGCAGGCCGATCTGGAGCGTGTGTTCCGTGCCAATGATGCCTGTGCGGCCTACAGCAGCATCGTCGGTGCCGGTACCAACGGCTGCATCCTGCATTACCGCGACAACAACGCGCGCGCGCACGATGGCGATCTGGTCCTGATCGATGCCGGCGCCGAGTACCGCGGCTACGCCAGTGATATCACCCGGACCTTCCCGGTCAACGGCCGCTTCACCGCCGAGCAGCGCGCGCTGCATGATCTGGTCGGTGCGGCGCAGGCTGCGGCACTGGCCCAGGCCCGCCCGGGCACTGCGTACGAGGCTGGCCATCTGGCCGCGGTGGAGACCTTGACCGAGGGCCTGCTGCGGCTCGGCCTGCTCAAGGGCACGCTGGAAGAGAACATCGCCGAAGCGCATTACCAGCGCTTCTACCGGCACAAGACCGGGCACTGGCTGGGCCTGGACGTGCATGACGTAGGCGACTACCGCTTGGCAGGGGACTCGCGGATGCTGGAGCCGGGCATGGTGTTCACCATCGAGCCCGGCCTGTATGTCTCACCGGACGACCGCAGCGTGGAAGCGCGCTGGCGCGGCATCGGGATTCGCACCGAAGACGACGTGCTGATCACCGAGGACGGCCATCAGGTGCTGACCGCAGCGTTGGCGCGCAGTGCCGATGAGATCGAAGAAGAAATGGCCAGGCGCTGATCCGCGCCAGGGTAGCGCCACCCCATGGGGTGGCTCTACGCGGATACCGGGGCGGCGATCAGCGGCCGGCGGCGGGCACACGATGCAGTGCAGGTACCGACCGTGGGTCGGCACCCGCATCGCCGCTCAGCTGGCGGCCGCAAACACCGGGCGGGTCAGGTTGTCCGCATCGCCCTCGGTGCACAGCACCTCGTCCTCGATCCGCACACCGCCATACGGGCGGAAGAAATCCACGCGCTCCCAGTTGATGCTGGCGCCATTGCCGGCCTGCTTCACTTCGTCCAGCAGCATGTCGATGAAGTACACGCCCGGTTCGATCGTGACCACCATGCCCGGCTCCAGCACGCGGGTCATGCGCAGGTACGGGTGACCCTGCGGGCGCTCGATGCGGCCACCGCGGTCGCTGGCGGCAAAGCCGGCCACGTCATGCACCTGCAGCCCGATCAGATGGCCCAGGCCGTGCGGGAAGAAGGCCGCGCTCACGCCGGTGGCCAACGCCGCTTCCGGCGAGACGTTGAGCACGCCGAAGTCCTTGAGGATGCCCATGAGCGACAGGTGTGCGTCGATGTGCAACTGCTTGTAGTCCACGCCGGCACGCACAGCGGCGCCCATCTGCTGCTGGGCCGCATCCACGGCATCGATCAGCGCCTGGAATTCGTCATGGCCGCTGGCCGCATAGGTGCGCGTGATGTCGCTGGCATAGCCGTGGGCACTGGCACCGGCGTCGATCAGGAAGCTGCGCAGTGGGGTCGGCGCGCTGCGGCCCAGATCGGTGTAGTGCAGCACGGCCGCATGTTCGTTGAGGCCGATGATGTTGCCGTAGGGCAACTCATTGGCGTCCTGGCCGACCGCACGGCAGTACGCCATGTGGATCTCGAATTCGCTGGCGCCAGCGCGGAAGGCGGCTTCGGCGGCACGGTGGCCGCGCACGCCCAGCCGCTGCGCTTCGCGCATCAGGGCGATTTCATACGGCGTTTTGTAGCCGCGCTGCCAGTCCAGGTAATCGATGACCGGTGCGGGATTGTTCGGCACGAAGGCGCCCAGTGCACTGCGCGGCTCACCGAGGATCGCGCAACGCGCCGCATCCTTGGGCAGCAGCGCCAGCGCCTCGTCGGGCGTGCGGATGATCTGGATATCGACATGCTCCACCCACCAGCCATTCGGCGCACCCGGCACCACGTGCCAGTAATCGAAGGGCTGATGGAAGATCAGGGTCGGGCGCTTGCCGGGGGTGTACACCAGCCAGCTGTTGGGCAGCTTGGTCAGCGGCAGCCAGGCCTTGAAGTTCGGGTTCACCGCATACGGGTAATCGCGATCATCAAAGGCCTGGTAATGCAGGGTGCCACTGGGAATCACCAGATGGTCGAAGCCGCCACGGGCCAGCGCTTCATCGGCGCGCTGGCGCATCACGCTGGCATGGTGGGAATACAGGGCGCCGAGGTCTGGCTGGTTCATGGCATGAAGCTCGCTGGCAGTGCGGAATGCAGCCCTAGATTCTGCCGCAATCCGCCAGCGGGCGCTGTGCCGGAACCGGCGCTCAGACTGCCGAAGTTTCCTCGGCGATCCAATGCCGCAGCTGCTCGCGTGATTCGCGGGGCAAGGTCAGGAAGCGGAAGCCCACCCAGGCCTGGCCCGGTGCATGGGTCTGCTCGCTCCAGAGCAGGTGCACGCCGACGTCGATCAGCAGCGGCTGACCCTGCGGGCCGGGAATGGTGAACTGCAGCTGGTACAGCGCATCGTCCTGCATCGGCACCGAGGCCAGCATCAGCATGCCGGTTTCGGAGACATTGCCGAGCCGGCCGATCACGGTCTCGGCCATCAGGTCGGTGACGGGCACCAGCTCGGTCACCTGGCGGCGCGGCGCGCGGCGGGTATCGGGTGTGGTCATTCGGTGCTCTCCGCAGGCGTGCCGGCCAGCGAGCGCAGGGTGCGCAGGGTGGCCTGCCACGCACGGTCAATCAGCCTGCCCTTGTCTTCGGTGACGATCCGCACTTGGCCATGGGCCATCAACCGCGACAGGGCATCCAGCGAGTACTCACCCACCTTCTGCCCACGTTGATTGACGAACAGCGCGTTGTCGGTGATCAGGCTGTACCAGGACAACCGCTGCCGGCGCACGTCGCCCTGCTGGTTGGTGGTGAACTCGAACCAGGTCCCGAAGGGCAGGGTGCGCAGCTGGCGATAGCAGTCGTCCTCGGCGGTGCTGCGCGCGAGCGGGGCGACCTTGCGCGGATCACTGGCATCGGCCTGCTCGCCCAGCCGCGTGCGGGCGCGCAGGCGGGCGGTGAGCTCGGTGCGTGAACTGCTGTCATCCTCGCCGCCGGGCGTGGACAGGCGCCGCGCGATCGCGGCCGCCTCGTCCTGGTGGTAGCCGACCTGCAGCAGAGCGGACTCGACCTGCTGCCCCAGCACATCATCACGCTCGGCCATGCCCGGCGCCAGGCAGGTCACCTCGGCGATCCGGGCAGTTTCCTGCTGGCGCTGCTGCCACTGCGGCGAGGTCTCGCCGTTGCGCAGCAGGGTGAGCGTGAGCACGTCCGACCACGCCTGTTTCAGCAGCGCCTGCACGAAGCGCGGGGGCGCGGCCTGTGCGCACAACTGCTCGATGCTGGTGCTGGCCTGCTGCTTGGCCGCCTCCAGCCGCTCCTTGCCGCGGGCGGCTTCGACATGCCGCCGCTCGGCCAGTTCGGCCTTGTGGGCCAGCGTGCGGAAGTGCTGCTGGATCTCCTCGTTGGCGGTGTCGAAGACCGCCACATCGCCGTCGTACTCGTTGACCACCTGGTCGACGGCGTGGCCGAGCTTCTGCACCAGCTGCGGGTCCACATCCTCCTCGCCCAGCCAGTTGGCGCCGGCCTCGGCCACCGCATTGAGCAGCTCGCGCGCCGGGTGCTGGTCGCGCACGAAGAAGGCCGGGTCGGACAGGGCCGCGCGGGCAACCGGCACCTGCAGGCGGGTCAGCAGGTCGGCGGCCAGGGCCTCGGGCCGCACCTCGCGCTGGATCTGCCCGTAGAGCATGTCGAGCAGATCGAAAGTGTCGCTGTCCTTGACCGTCAATGACGCCTGCGCGCCATGTTCGGCACGGACCTGGGCGAGCAGCGCGTTGTGCAGATCGGCCATGCTGCGGCGGGCGCCGCCGGGGGCGACCGCTTGGCCTTGCAGCCTGGCCAGCGTGGCGTGCACGGCGTCGGCCGGTACCGCCAGCGCGGGGGGCGCCTCGGGCGCCAGGAAGGCGTTTTCCGTGGGCGTGGCAACGGCCTGGGCCGAGGCGCCGACGGCTTGCGCGGCCAGCGCTGCGCCGCCAGGTACCGCGCCGGCCGCATGTGCCTGCCGGGCAGCGCCCAACAGCTGGTGCAGCGCTGACATTGCCGGTGCACCGAGGTCGGCTGCAGCGGGGCTGGTGGGGGCGCTCGGCGCTGACACGGACGCCGATGCCGTCGGCGGTGCCGCCGCCGCGTCACCGATGGGTGCGGTGCCGTCCGGCGCGGCGGACGCCGTGGCCAGTGCCATGGCTTGCTCGGTCATCGCTGCCCAGCCGGTACTCGGCGCGCTGCCGTTCCAGCCGGTCAGGGGCCGCGCCGCCGCGCCGCCGCGTGCGCCGGGCAGGCCACGCTCGGGACCGGTGATGATCCGGCGCGTGGTTGCCGAGCGGGCGAGATAGGGGGTGTACACCAGCCCTGGAAGCACGCCTTCGTGCGCAAGCAGGATGTTGGCGCGTTCGAGCAGTTCACCCAGCCGCTCCAGCAATTGACGGTCGAACACGCGGTACAGCGCCAGCTGTGTTTCCAGGCCCAGCGCGAAGTCTTCACCCAGTTCGCGCACGATCCGGCACAGCGCCTGCGGCCCGAACGGCAGGTCATCGACATCGAAGGCCGGTCCGGCGGCGAGCACCCCGAAGCGCTGGCCGAGCAACTGCAGGGCGGTGGCCGAGCGCTGGGCTTCGCGGCGGATGATGTCCACCAGCACGATGTCGCGGTCCACGTCGGTGTCGTTGACCAGGGTCAGCGCGGTAGCCGAAACGGATACCTCGGTCGGGACGATGCGCTGGGTGTGGCGGGGGCCGCGCAGGCTGGCCAGGCTCACCGCCACCGCCTCCAGGAAGCGGGGGCCGAACTGCGCGTTGACTTCATGCAGCTGGCGCGCCTGCGCGAAGATGTCCGCCTGGATCTGGCTGTTGCGCGCGCGCTCGGCATCGCGGAACAGCTCGCGCTCGAGCTCCACGATGGTCAGCTTGAGCGGCGCGGTGAGGGTCTGCACTGCCAGCCCGTGCAGCGCGGCCAGCAGGCGGCGCACGCGCGGCGGCGCGGCCACGTCCGCAAAGCGGGTCATGTCGGGCTGGGACGACGAAGGTGCGGGCGCAGACATCCGATGTTCTTCCAGCTCCCCTGAGAACACGGAATCTAACGGTTTCGCCCGGTCCCTGCCAGAAGCGACACGGTTCGGGGTTCCCGGCGCCGGCCAGCGGCCGGCATTACCGTCCGGGCAGGCGCCGCCTGCTCAGGGCAGGAACAGCTCGACCACGTCGTTGGTGAAGCGCCGGCCCAGTTCGGTAGGGATGACCTCATCGCCGGTCACGGTCATCCAGCTCTTGGCCACGGCAATGCGCAGCGGCTCGGCGATCCGCGCCCGGTCCAGGCCGGTACGCGATTCAAAATCCTTCAGGCTGAAGCCTTCATGCAGGCGCAGCAGGTTGAGCATGTACTCGAACGGCAGGCGCTCGGCGCTGATCACATCGTCGCCGCCGATCGAGGCTGCGGTCCCGGCAGTGTCCATGAAGGTCTGCGGATGCTTGTGCTTCCAGCGGCGCAGCACGTGTTCTTCGGCGCCGCTGCTGATCTTGCCGTGTGCACCGGCACCGATCCCCAGGTAGTCGCCAAAGCGCCAGTAATTGAGGTTGTGCTGGCTCTGCCGGCCCGGTTTTGCGTAGGCGCTGACCTCGTACTGCGCATAGCCGGCCTCGGCCAGCATCTGCTGGCAGTGTTCCTGGATGTCCCACGCCGAATCTTCGTCGGGGATGCCCTGCGGCGGCCGCGCGAAGAACACGGTGTTCGGCTCCAGGGTGAGCTGGTAATGCGACATATGCGTGGGCTGCAGCGCGAAGGCGCGCTCCAGGTCATGCTCGGCCTGGGCCAGCGTCTGCTGCGGCAGCGCGTACATCAGATCGATGTTGAAGTTGTCGTAGCCGGCGTCCTGCGCCAGCTTCACCGCCCGCTCGGCCTCGCCACTGTCGTGGATGCGGCCCAGGCGCTTGAGCGCCTCGTCGTTGAAGGTCTGGATGCCGAAGCTGATCCGGTTCACGCCGGCGGCGCGGTAACGGTCGAAACGACCATGCTCGGCGGTGCCCGGGTTGGTCTCCAGCGTCACTTCCAGGTTCGGCGCGAAGCGCAGCCGGGCCGAGGCGGCCTGCAGGAAGCGGTCGATCGCCTCCGGCGGGAACAGGCTCGGCGTGCCGCCACCGAAGAACACACTGCTCACCACCCGGCCCCAGACCAGCGGCAGGTCCTGATCGAGATCGCGGATCAACGCGTCGATGTAAGCCTCGAACGGCAGCTCACCCTTGGCCGCATGCGAGTTGAAATCGCAGTACGGGCATTTGCGGACGCACCACGGCAGATGCACGTACAGCGCCAGCGGCGGCGTCACCAGCCGCGGTGCGTGGTCGTGATCACCCGTGCAGGTTTCGCCGGGCAGGTGGGAACATTGGTCGTGTGCCATCACAGCAGGGCGGGCAGCTTCTGCTTGAGCAGCTGCAGGGCTTTGGCGCGGTGGCTCATCGCGTTTTTCAGGTCCGGCGCCATTTCTGCGGCGGTCTGCGCCAGCACCGGGTCCAGGAACAGCGGGTTGTAGCCGAAGCCGTGGCTGCCACGCAGCTCATCGAGGATCACGCCTTCCCAGCTGCCTTCGCAGATCAGCGGCTGCGGATCATCGGCATGGCGCAGCAGCACGATCACTGCATAGAAGCGGGCCGTGCGGCGTTCGGCCGGCACCTCGCGCAGCGCCTCCAGCAGCTTGGCGTTGTTGGCGGCATCGTTGGTCGGGCTGCCGGCATAGCGCGCGCTGTACAGGCCGGGTGCGCCGTCGAGCGCATCTACGATCAGGCCCGAATCGTCGGCCAGCGCGGGCAGGCCGGTGCTCTGGCAGGCATGGCGCGCTTTGATCAGGGCGTTCTCGACGAAGGTCAGGCCGGTTTCCGGCACGTCGCTGACACCCAGCTCGCCCTGCGCCACGATCTCCAGCGGCAGGCCGCCGAGCATGGCCCGCAGTTCCTTCAGTTTGCCGGCGTTGCCGCTGGCCAGTACCAGTTTCATTGCTTGGGCTCCAGCAGATCCCACGTGTTGCCGTACAGATCGCCGAACACCGCGACCGTCGCGTAGACCTCCTCGCGTGGGGTTTCGAGGAAGACCACGCCCCGCGCGGTCATCGCCGCGTGGTCGCGCCAGAAATCATCGGTGTTCAGGAAGAAGCCGACCCGGCCACCGGTCTGGTTGCCGATCCGCGCGCGCTGCTCCTCGTTGCTGGCACGCGCCAACAACAAGGCCGCCGCGCTGCCGTCGGCCGGCCCGACCACCACCCAGCGCTTGTCGCCCTGGTCGATGTCCTGGAGCAGGCTGAAGCCCAGCGCGCCGGTGTACCAGGCGATCGCCTCGTCGTAGTCGGCCACCACCAGGGTGGTCAGGGCGATGCGACGGTTCATGCCTGGGCCAGGGCTGCCTGCTGCGCAGCGAACAGATCCTTGATGCCCTTTTCGGCCAGGACCAGCAGCGCATCCAGTTCATCGCGGCGGAAGGCATGGCCTTCGGCGGTGCCCTGCAGTTCGATGAAGCCGCCGCCGTCGTTCATCACGACGTTCATATCGGTATCGCAGTCGCTGTCTTCGGCGTAATCCAGATCCAGCACCGGGGTGCCGCGGTACACGCCAACCGACACCGCCGCGACCGCGCCGAAGATCGGGTTGCGCTTGATGTCGCCGCGCTTGATCAGGAAGTTCACCGCATCCACCAGGGCCACGTAGGCGCCGGTGATCGCCGCGGTGCGGGTGCCGCCGTCGGCCTGCAGCACATCGCAATCGAGCGTGATCGTGCGCTCGCCGAGCGCGCCGCGGTCGATGCAGGCGCGCAGGGTGCGGCCGATCAGGCGCTGGATCTCCAGCGTGCGGCCACCCTGCTTGCCGCGGGCGGCTTCGCGGTCGTTACGGGTGTGGGTCGAACGCGGCAGCATGCCGTACTCGGCCGTCACCCAGCCTTCGCCCTTGCCGCGCAGGAAACCCGGTACGCGGTTTTCCACGCTGGCCGTGCACAGCACGCGGGTCTCGCCGAAGCTGACCAGGACCGAGCCCTCGGCGTGGCGGGTGAAGGCGCGCTCGATGCGCACTTCGCGCAGCTGGTCGGCCTGGCGGCCACTGGGACGGGAATCAGTCATGCTCAAGTTCCGGTAAGACGAGGGATGCGGGGCCACGCCCGGGCCGGGGACCGGCGGGCGAGGAGGCTCTAAGGAGACCGCTAGGGTACCATTTGCACTTTGAGAGCACCGGAAACCCGCATGATTCGAAGCATGACCGCCTATGCCAACGGCGAGCGCGCCACCCGCTGGGGCACGCTGGCCTGTGAGCTGCGCTCGGTCAACCACCGGTTCCTGGAGGTCGGCGTCCGCCTGCCCGAAGAACTGCGTGCGTTGGAGCCGCACCTGCGCGAGCGCGTCGCTTCCCGCTGCAGCCGCGGCAAGATCGATCTGGTCATGCGCCTGCGCGCGCCGGAGGTCACCGGTGCACTGGTGGTCAACGATGCGCTGCTGGGCCAGCTCGGCGAGCTGGCCACCCGGCTGTCCTCGGGCTTCCCGAGCCTGCAGGTGAGCTTCACCGAACTGCTGCAGATGCCGGGCGTGATGCAGGGCGAGGCAGTGGATGCCGCCGCGCTGCATGCCGAAGCCCTGGCGCTGCTGGATACGGCGCTGGACGGCTTCGTCGCCGCGCGTGAGCGTGAAGGCGACAAGCTGGCCACCGCGATCCAGGAACGCGTGGACAGCATCGAGCGCATCGCCGCCGAGGTCACCACCCTGATCCCGCTGATCCGCGAGGGCCAGCGCACCAAGCTGGCCGCCCGCCTGGCCGACCTGCCGCACCCGGTCGATCCCGGCCGGGCCGAGCAGGAACTGGTCATGTGGCTGCAGAAGCTGGACGTGGATGAGGAACTGGACCGCCTGGGCAGCCATATCGCCGAGATCCGCCGCGTCTTCAAGCAGCGTGAGCCGGTCGGCCGCCGCCTGGACTTCCTGCTGCAGGAGTTCAACCGCGAGGCCAATACGCTGGGCTCCAAATCGGTGGACAGCCGCACCTCCAATGCCGCCGTCGAGCTGAAGGTGCTGATCGACCAGATCCGCGAACAGGTGCAGAACATCGAATGAGCAGCCAGATCCCGGCCGTCGGCGCGCCTGCGCGCGGCACCCTGTACATCGTGGCCGCGCCCTCCGGGGCCGGCAAGAGCAGCATCGTCAACGCCACCCTGGCCCGCGACCCGCAGATCGCCCTGTCGATCTCGTTCACCTCGCGCGCCACGCGCCCGGGTGAGATCAATGGCGAGCACTACCACTTCGTCAGCGCCGAGGAATTCGAGCGGATGATCGCCGCCGGTGACTTCTTCGAGCATGCCTGGGTGCATGGCGACTGGAAGGGCACCGCACGACAGTCGGTCGAGCCACAGCTGTCGGCCGGCCAGGACGTGCTGCTGGAGATCGATTGGCAGGGCGCCCAGCAGGTCCGCCAGCTGGTGCCGGGCACGGTCACCGTGTTCATCCTGCCGCCGTCCAAGCAGGCGCTGCAGGACCGGATGCGCAAGCGCGGGCAGGACAGCGAGGCGGTGATCGCCCAGCGCCTGGCCGCCGCGCGTGAAGAAATGCTGCACTTCAACGACTTCGACTACGTGATCGTCAACGAGGTCTTCGAGACCGCGGTGGACGAGCTGTGTGCCATTTTCACGGCCAGCCGCCTGCGCCGGGAAGCCCAGAAGGTCCGCCACGCGGGCCTCATCCAGGCCCTGCTGACCCAGGATCCGGCCACAACCGACTGATTCTCAACGGGGTGCTAGCCGGTTGGCTTGATTTTGTCCAGCCCTGGCCGGTACAATCCGTCCCCTTTCCCTCATTCGATTGAGCAGCCCTCACCGGCTGCCGGGAGCCCGCATGGCCCGCATCACCGTAGAAGATTGTCTGGAAGTCGTGAACAACCGTTTCGAACTGGTCATGATGGCGTCCAAGCGCGCCCGTCAGCTGGCCAATGGCGTCCAGGCCACCCTGGACAACAGCGAAACCGAAGACAAGCCGACCGTGCTGGCGCTGCGCGAAATTGCCGCCCGCAAGATCGACAACGCCCTGATCGACGAAGTCGAGAAGGCCGAGCGCGAGCGTGCCGAGCGTGAAGCACTGGAATGGGCCGCTGCCGAAGTCGTCGCCGACGAAGACATGTCCAAGAACGACGACTGATCGCCTCGCGCGTCCGTTGTTGTTGCTGCGAACAGCCCGCCTTTTGGCGGGCTGTTTCGTTTGTGCCGCCAGTCGCTGTGGTGAGGGCGTGTTGTTGCAGGTGAAACTCCCTGTTCAGGATTTGCCGATATCACGCCGCTGGCATAGTCTTTGAGCATGAACCCAGGCCCCACTGCCAAGGTCGCCACGCCCGCCGGCGCGGCCGTACCCGACTATGTCCTCCAGCTTGAGCGCGCAGCGCACTATCTGCCGCCCGACCAACTGCCACTACTGCGCCGCGCCTGGGAAGTAGGCGCCGCCGCGCATGCCGGCCAGACCCGCAAGTCGGGCGAACCCTACATTACCCATCCGGTCGCCGTGGCCCAGGTGCTGGCCGAGCTCGGCCTGGACGTGGAGGCGCTGATCGCTGCGATCCTGCACGACACCATCGAAGACACGCCGCTGACCCGCGAGGAGCTGGCCGCCGAGTTCGGCGAAGCCGTGGCCGAGCTGGTCGATGGCGTGACCAAGCTGGACAAGCTGAAGTTCCGTGATCGCCAGGAAGCGGCGGCGGAGAGTTTCCGCAAGATGCTGCTGGCGATGTCGCGCGATCTGCGCGTGATCATGATCAAGCTGGCCGACCGCCTGCACAACATGCGTACGCTGGGTGCGCAGAGCCGCGAGGCACGTGGCCGCATCGCCCGCGAAACGCTGGAAATCTACGCCCCGATCGCGCAGCGGCTGGGCATGAGCCTGGTCAAGAGCGAGCTGCAGAACCTGGGCTTCAAGGCGCTGTACCCGTGGCGCCACGCGATCCTGGAAAAACACATCCGCAGCCAGCCGGTGGTGCGCCGCGAGGCGATGGCGCAGGTGGAAGTGCAGTTGAGCCAGCGCCTGGCCAAGGAAGGGCTGGAGCATCGCCTGGTCAGCCGCATCAAGACCCCGTGGAGCATCTACAACAAGATGCACGACGAGAACAAATCCTTCGACCAGGTCATGGATGTGTTCGGCTTCCGCCTGGTCGTGCGCAACGTGCCCAGCGCCTACCACGCGCTCGGCGCGGTGCATGCCACCTTCAAGCCGCTGGATGGGCGCTTCCGCGATTTCATCGCGATCCCCAAGGCCAACGGCTACCAGTCGCTGCACACGGTGCTGTTCGGGCCGTATGGCTCGCCGATCGAGGTGCAGATCCGTACCGAGGAGATGGACCTGATCGCCGAGCGCGGCGTGGCCGCGCACTGGACCTACAAGTTCGGGGGCGACTCGCCCAACAGCGCACAGAGCCGTGCGCATGCGTGGATCGTGGAGTTGATCGATTCCCAGCGTGCCGCCGGCTCGTCGCTGGAATTCCTGGACAACGTCAAGGTGGATCTTTTTCCGGACGAGGTCTATCTGTTCACGCCCAAGGGCAAGATCCTGGCGCTGCCGCGCAATTCCACGGCGCTGGATTTCGCCTATGCGGTGCATACCGATGTGGGCAACATGGCGGTCGCCTCGCGGGTGGACAAGAAGCTCGTCCCGCTGCGCACCAAGCTGGTCAGTGGGCAGACGGTGGAAGTGATCACCGCGCGTTCGGCCACGCCCAAGCCGCAGTGGCTGGAGTTCGTGGTCAGTTCCAAGGCGCGCACGGCGATCCGTCATCAGCTCAAGCAGCTCGAGCACGAGGACGCGGTGCAGCTGGGCCATCGGATGCTGGACCGCGCGCTGGAGGCGATGGACAGCTCGCTGGAGCGGTTGCCGAAGGGGCGCCTGGATGCGTTCCTGGCCGAGCACCGGTATCCGCGCCTGGAGGCCCTGCTGGCCGAAGTGGCGCTGGGCAACTGGATGCCGAACCAGGCCGCGCAGGCACTGATGGCGTATGCGGAGCTGCGCGGTGGGGCGCATTCGAAGCATTCGCAGGAAAAGATCCTGATCAATGGCAGCGAGCGCGGGGTAGTGAGCTTCGCGAACTGTTGTCAGCCGATTCCGGGCGACGACATCATGGGCTACCACACGGCCGGCAAGGGCATCGTGGTGCACCGTCTGGACTGCCCGAACCTGGCCGAGCTGCGCAAGTCGCCGGAGCGCTGGGTGCCGATCGGGTGGGATACGACGGTATCCGGGGATTACGACACCTCGTTGATCGTCGAGGTGGAGAACGGGACCGGCGTGCTGGCGCAGTTGGCGGCGGCGATCGCGCAGAGCCATTCGAACATCGAGCGGGTGGATTATCTGGACCGCGATTTCAATGCGGCGGTGCTGGCGTTCAATATCCAGGTGCGCGATCGCAACCATCTGGCGGAAGTGATGCGGCGTCTGCGGCGGTTGTCGGTGGTGCAGTCGGTCAGGCGCCAGTAACGCGCGAGCTGCTACCCGCCAACGGCGGTTCACGTGCGCCTTCTTCCTGCGTGGGGGATGTGACGGGCAGGCCGGGGCAGGACCCGCTGCAAGTACGTCCCTGTAAGCTCGTGTGTTGCCATCCATGGCAACACACGGTCCTGCCCCGGCCCACCCGTCACCTCCCTGTCAGGGCGTGCGGGGGTGCGGAGAGAGGTGGCGTGGCTACCGCGAACGGATGGGTCATTGGCGCTGCGCGGTTGGGGGGCGTCCACGCATGGCGTGGCGCTACCCTTGGGGGCGCTACAATTGCGTTCCCCCTTTTGAATCGTGGAGCTTCCATGTCCCGTCAGATCATTACCAGTGCCAAGGCCCCGGCGGCCATCGGTCCGTATTCGCAGGCTGTGCGTGCGGGCAATACCGTGTACTTCTCGGGCCAGATTCCGCTGGATCCGGCCACCGGTGACATCGTGGGTGTGGGCGATATCGAGGCGCAGGCGCGTCGTGCGTTCGACAACCTGAAGGCCGTGGCCGAAGAGGCCGGTGGTTCGCTGGATCAGATCGTCCGTCTGGGCCTGTACCTGACCGATCTGGGCGAGTTCGCCAAGGTCAATGCGGTCATGCAGGATTACTTCAAGGCGCCGTTCCCGGCACGTTCGACCATCGAAGTGGCGGGTCTGCCGAAGGCCGCCAACTTCGAAGTCGATGCGGTGATGGTGCTCGACCAGGCCTGACGTGGCGCGGTCACGGGCTCCTGCACCGGCGCTGGCCGCAGCCGGGGAGGCATCGTTGTCGATGCTCTCCGGTATCGGGCCGGCGGTGGCGATCAAGCTGGCCGCCCGTGGCCTGTCGTCGCTGCAGGATCTGTGGCTGCATCTGCCACTGCGCTATGAAGACCGTACCCGGCTGACCACCATTGCCCAGTTGCAGCCGGGGGTGGCGGCGCAGGTGGAGGGGCGGGTGAGCGCGGTGGAGCGCGGGTTCCGCTATCGGCCGGTGCTCAAGGTCGCGATCGAGGATGATTCGTACGGCACGCTGGTGCTGCGTTTCTTCCACTTCCGCGCCCAGCAGGTCGCGCAGTTTGCCGTGGGCACGCGCATCCGCTGCTACGGCACCGCCAAGCCTGGCCATCACGGGCTGGAGATCGTCCACCCCAGTTACCGGGTGATGGGCGGCAATGAAGATGACGAGCTGGGCGACAGCCTCGATCCGGTCTATCCGGCGGTCGAGGGGGTTGGCCCCGCCACGATGCGTAAATTCATCGGCCTGGCGCTGGACAGGCTGCCGGAAGAATCCACGCTGGAACTGCTGCCGGCCGGGTGGTTGTCCGGGTTGGGGTTGCCCTCGCTGCGCAGTGCGCTGCTGACCGTGCACCGGCCACCGCCGGACGCCGATCTGGTGGCACTGGCCGCGGGCCGGCATCCGGCGCAGCGCCGGTTGGCCATCGAAGAACTGCTGGCGCACCACCTGAGTCTGCGCCGTCAGCGCATGGCGTTGCAGGCGCATCACGCGCCCTCGCTGCGCGGGCAGGGTGCCTTGGTGGCGCAGCTGCGCGACAGCCTGCCGTTCCAATTGACCGGTGCGCAGCAGCGCGTGTTCGAGCAGATCCGCAAGGACCTGGCCAAGGCGCATCCGATGCTGCGGCTGGTGCAGGGCGATGTCGGCTCGGGCAAGACCGTGGTGGCCGCGTTGGCGGCGATGCTGGCGGTGGAGCGGGGCAAGCAGGTCGCATTGGCCGCGCCCACCGAGCTGCTCGCCGAGCAGCATATGAACAATCTGCGCGCCTGGCTGGAGCCGCTGGGCGTGCGCACGGCGTGGCTGGCTGGCAAGGTCACCGGCAAGGCGCGCACCAAGGTGTTGGCCGAGGTCGCCTCGGGCCAGGCGCAGGTGGTGGTCGGTACGCACGCGCTGATGCAGGACAGTGTGGTGTTCAAGGACCTGGCCCTGGCGATCGTCGATGAGCAGCACCGTTTCGGCGTGCACCAGCGGCTGGCGCTGCGCGACAAGGGGGCGGGTGGGCGCAGTGTGCCGCACCAGCTGGTGATGACGGCGACGCCGATTCCGCGCACCCTGGCGATGTCCGAGTACGCTGATCTGGATGTCTCGGCGATCGACGAACTGCCGCCCGGGCGCACGCCGGTGCAGACCGTTGCGCTCAACAATGATCGCCGGCCGGAGTTGATCGAGCGTATCGCCGTCGCGTGCCGCGAAGGCCAGCAGGTGTACTGGGTCTGCACGCTGATCGAGGAAAGCGAAGAGCTCGATGCCACGCCCGCGCAGGCCACGTTCGAATCGCTGCAGGCGCTGCTGCCGGGCGTGCGCGTGGGGTTGGTGCACGGGCGGCTGAAGGCGAGTGAGAAACTCGCCACGATGGTTGCCTTCAAGGCCGGTGAGATCGATCTGCTGGTGGCCACCACGGTGATCGAGGTCGGCGTGGACGTGCCCAATGCCTCGTTGATGATCATCGAGAATGCCGAGCGCCTCGGCCTTGCCCAGCTGCACCAGCTGCGCGGCCGGGTGGGGCGCGGCTCGGCCGTATCGCGTTGCGTGCTGCTGTACCAGGCGCCGTTGTCGAACATGGCGCGCGAGCGGCTGGAAACGATGCGGCAGACCAACGATGGCTTCCTGATCGCCGAGAAGGATCTGGAGCTGCGTGGCCCGGGCGAATTGCTGGGCACGCGGCAGACCGGCCTGGCCGGGTTCCGGATGGCCGATCTGGCCCGCGATGCGGATCTGCTGCCAGGTGTGCACGCGCTTGCCGAGCGGCTGCTGGCGGAGGCGCCTGACGTGGCCGATCAGGTGGTGCGGCGCTGGATCGGCGCAGCCGTGCGGTACGCGTCGGCATAACGCGCGGGCGGTCGGCAGGGGGCGAAGGCCGGCGCGCGTCCTTCCACGATCAGAGCCGCGAAGTGGCCCATCCGATTGCGGTCGAGTAATCGAAGCAGGAGCCACCCACATTCAAGGCCAGCCGGCTTTGGGGCCAACGTGAGGCGTGGGAGGGCACCGCCTTGTATTTGTCATGACAGGGTGCGAAAGTCCCTTGCCGATTATCAAGACGGCAACGATGAGCAAGAAGATTCCGCTGTTGATCGACACCGACCCCGGTGTCGATGATGCCCTGGCCCTGTTGATGGCCTTCGCCGATGAGCGCCACGATATCGTTGGCCTGACCATCGCCGCCGGCAACGTAGGCCTGGACCACACGGTCCGCAATGCCCTGAAACTGTGCGAAGTGGCTGGCCGCGACGATGTGCCGGTCTACGCCGGTACCGCCGACCCGCTGCTGCACCCCTCTGTCGATGCCGCCCATGTGCACGGCGCCGATGGCTTTGGCGATGTGAACCTGCCGGCCGCCAAGCGCCAGGCCGAGGCCGAACACGCTGCGCTGGCGATCCTGCGCCTGTCGCACGAATACGCCGGTGAGCTGTTCCTGGTCGCACTCGGCCCGCTGACCAACCTGGCGCTGGCCCTGAAGCTCGACCCGACCCTGCCGCAGCGCGTGAAGCGCTTCCTGGTCATGGGCGGGGCGGTGACCTGCCACGGCAACATCACCCCGGCCGCCGAGTTCAACATCGCCTTCGATCCGGAGGCGGCGCACATCGTGTTCACCGGCTTCCCGCACATCGAAGTGGCCGATTGGGAGGCCACCGTCGCCCACGGCCTGCTGCATGCCGACGTCGAGCAGTGGCTGGCGGCGGACAGCGACAAGGCCCGTTTCTACGAGCTTATCTCGCGCCAGACCCGCCTGTGGTCCGAAGACAGCCGTGGCGAGCGCTGGTACGCCGCCGATGCCCTGGCGATGGCCTGGGCGCTGCAGCCGGAAGGCGCGCTGCGGGTCGAATCGCGTCCGCTGAACGTGGAACTGGCCGGCGTGCACAGCCGGGGTGCTACCATTGTCGACTGGAACCGCCAGACCGGGCAGCCTGACAACACTCAGCTGCTGATGGCCTACGACCAGGGTCGCTTCGAGGCCCAGGTGAGGGCGGCACTCGGCGTCTGATGACGCCGCTGCGGCGGACCTTTCGCACGGTTGATGGACCCGGCTTGCCCTTTGCGGCGGCCGGGACTATAATGCCGCTCTTGACCACCAGCCCTTATTACGGTGCGCGCCCATGAAGGCCGATATTCATCCTGCTTACCGCGACGTGGTTTTCCACGACGTTACCTCTGATTTCAAGATCCTGACCCGTTCGACCATGTCCACCAAGGACACGATCAAGTGGGAAGACGGCAACGAGTATCCGCTCGTCAAGGTTGAAATCTCCTCGGCTTCGCATCCGTTCTACACGGGCAAGCACAAGGTGATCGACACCAGCGGCCGTATCGACAAGTTCCAGAAGCGTTTCGGCAAGCCGGCGCCGACCGCGGCCTGATCTGTCGACGCAGCTGCTTGAAAACAACGGTCGCCTCGGCGGCCGTTGTTTTTTGTTGTCCCCGGTTTGCTGAACGCCAGGTGAGGCCTGCATGCCCCGCCGACGGAACGCTGTGTCCGTGCGTTGGCGCGAGCCCTTGCGCGCGCTGGCACAGCGCCTGCGGTGCGGCCTGGAAGCTGCGTCTACGACTTCCGTCCTAGGGCGTCAAAAATGTTGCTGTGCGATAATGGCGGGATCCACGATAATGATCGTGGACTTCCTTCACGTGCCTGACCCATGCGCTTGGGCGGGCGCCTTCCCTCGAGGAGCGCACACAGTGTCCGATCTTGATCAGGTCACGCTCAACGCCGGCGACACGTCGGTTGTTCTGCCAGTCATCAAACCCACGCTCGGCAACGATTGCGTCGATATTTCGAAGCTGACCAAGGAAACCGGTCTCTTCACGTACGACTCCGGCTTCACCGCCACCGCCAGCTGCAAGTCCGCCATCACCTATATCGACGGTGACAAGGGCGTGCTGCTGTATCGCGGCTATCCCATCGAGCAGCTCTCGGAAAAGTCGAGCTACGTCGAAGTGGCCTACCTGCTGATCAACGGCGAGCGTCCGAGCGCCGAGCAGCTGAAGGCCTTCACCGACGAGCTGGCGGCCGAAGCCGATGTGGATCCGTCGATCAACACGCTGATCGGCAGCTTCGCCAAGGATGCCCATCCGATGGCCATCCTGACCGCCGCCATCGCGCAGCTATCGGGCATCTACCACGCCTCGCTGGACCTGTCCGACGCCGAACAGCGTCGCCACGCCGCGGTGCGCCTGATCGCCAAGGTGCCGACCCTGTCGGCCCTGATCTACCGCCACGGCAAGGGCCTGCCGGCCAACAAGCCGGACACCTCGCTGGATTACGTCAGCCGCTTCCTGAAGCAGACCTTCGAGTCCGCCGATGGCCAGTACGAGCTGAACCAGGACGTGGTCAAGGCACTGGATCTGCTGTTCATCCTGCACGCCGACCATGAGCAGAACGCCTCGACCTCGACCGTGCGTCTGGTCGGTTCGACCGGCGCCAACCCGTACGCATCGGTCGCCGCGGGCGTCACCGCGCTGTGGGGTCCGGCCCACGGCGGTGCCAACGAAGCCGTGCTGAAGATGCTGGAAGAGATCGGTTCGGCCGACAACGTCGAGTCCGCCGTGCTCAAGGCCAAGGACAAGACCTCCGGCTTCCGCCTGATGGGCTTCGGCCACCGCGTGTACAAGAACTTCGACCCGCGCGCCAAGGTCATCGGTGAGATGACCGGCAAGGTGCTCAAGCAGCTGGGTGTGCAGGATCCGCTGTTGGACGTGGCCGTCAAGCTGGAACAGGCCGCGCTGCAGGATGACTACTTCGTCGCCCGCAAGCTGTACCCGAACGTCGATTTCTACAGCGGCATCATCTACAAGGCGCTGCAGATCCCGACCGAAATGTTCACCGTCATGTTCGCTCTCGGCCGTACCTCCGGCTGGGTGGCGCATTGGCTGGAACAGCAGGTCGATCCGGAAATGAAGATCGGCCGTCCGCGCCAGGTCTACACCGGCAGCGACGTGCGCGACTACCAGGGCTGATCGCCCCGGCAGGTTGTGATGAAAACGCCCCGCACTGCGGGGCGTTTTTTTTGGGCGCCGCCGGGCACCTCTTTTCGTACTTCTTGCATGGGCCTCACTTCGATCGAGGTACAACCATGGCGGTCACCCTCACGCCCATGGAGTCCCTCATGAATCGTCTGATCGCCGTTGTCCTCATCGCCGCACCGCTGAGCCTGGTCAGCGCCGGCGCACATGCCCAGTACACCGGCCCTGGCGCGACCAGCGCGGTCACCACCGTCGCCGAAGCACGCGACCAGCGCGATGACCAGCCCGTCGTGCTGCAGGGCACGCTGATCGCCAAGATCGGCCACGAACGCTATCGCTTCAAGGATGCCACCGGCGAGATCGACGTCGAGATCGATGACAAGGATCTGCCTGACCGGCAGCCCGTCAGCGCGACGACCGTGGTGGAGTTGCAGGGAGAAGTCGATACCCATCGCTTCAAACCCACCGATATCGATGTGGAGCACGTGCGGATCATCGGCACGCGCTGATCTGCCTGCACCGTCGAACGCCCCGCAGTGCGGGGCGTTCTGCGTTCATCGTCCGGCGGCCCTCAGCGTGTTTCCACATAGCGGCTGGGCGGTTCCCCCAGCACGCGACGGAACGCCGACGAGAACGCACTTGGGCTGGCGTATCCCAGATCCAGTGCGATCCGGGTGACCGGCTGCCCGGCACCCAGGCGTTCGATCGCGGCGAGCAGGCAGACCTGCTGGCGCCATTCGGCAAACCCCACCCCGGTGTCCGCGCGGAACTGGCGGGTGAACGTGCGTCGGCTCATGCCCGCCTCGGCGGCGACCTCATCGAGCGAGGCGGCGATCGAGGGCGCATCGAAGAGCCGCTGGCAGGCGCGCGCCAGGCGCGGGTCGCGGGGCAGCGGTGCATGCAGTGACAGCCGTGGCATCGCAGCGATCTCCGCGACCAGCAACTGCATCAGCCGGCCGGCACGCCCCTCCAGGTCGTACAGTGCCGGCAGATCGACCGCATCGTCCATCAGGTGCCGCAGCAGCGCCGATACGGCATGCACGCCGCAGCGGGCCGGCAACTGGACCGCCGCCACTTCTTCGGCCGCTACGAAGACATTGAGCATCGTGACCGGGCCACGCATCGCCATGGCGTGCGCGACGCCTGCCGGCACCCAGCAGGCACGCTGTGGTGGCACCAGCCAGTGTCCTTCGGGTGTGGTGAGGCTGATGGTGCCGCGCGAGGCAAACGCGAACTGACCGCGCCGATGAGCGTGATCGGGGAAGACGGATCCGGCGGCGTAGTCGTTGGCGGTGACCACCACGGCGCGCGGCAGATCTTCAAAGGGGTCGAGCAGGGTATTGCGCATGGCCCGGATTCTATCGTCATCGGCCTGGCGTCGACGGCGGGCCACGCGCCGCCGCCCTAACATCGCGGCCCAACCTCACGTTTCCATGGTGCCGCCATGCCCACTACCTTTCATCGCGTCGGCACTGGCGCCCATCCTGTCCTGGTCCTGCACGGCTGGTTTGGCGACGCCCATGCCTTCGAACCGATCGAGCCGTGGCTGTCCGGTGAGGTGTTCAGCTACGTCTTCATGGACTGCCGCGGCTACGGCGGGATGCGCGATGTGCGTGGCAGCTACACCATCGACGAGATCGCCAATGACGCACTGACCTTGGCCGACACGCTCGGCATCGAGACCTTCAGCTTGGTCGGGCATTCGATGGGCGGCATGGCCATCGAGCGGATCGCGGTGCTCGCCCCGGATCGCGTGCGCGCGCTGGTCGCCGTCGCGCCCGTGCCCTGCGGTGGCATTGCCTACGATTCCCCGACCCGGCAGTTGCTTGAAGCGGCCGCAGGCAGCGTGAGCATCCGCCGGGGCATCATCGATCGCAGCACCGGTGGGCGGTTGCCCGCCGCGTGGCTGGACTGGAAGGCGCAGTACTCGATGGCGCACGCCTCGCCGGAGGCATTCGCGGCGTACTTCCCGGCCTGGGCGGACACCGATTTCAGCGCGGAGATTGCGGACCGGCATCCGGTGAAGGTGCTGATCGGCGAGCACGATCCTGTGTTCAACGCGGCATTGATGGGCAGGACCTACCTGCGCCGCTATCGGCAGGCGACCGTGGAGGTGCTGGAAAATGCGGGTCACTACCCGATGAACGAAACGCCGCTGGCCCTGGTCGCGGCGATCGAGCGCTTTCTGGTTCCGTTCGCCGAGGCCTGAAGGAGGCCGCGCGTACTCTCAGCGGCTGCCCAGATAGCCCTCGATCTCGCTGTCGGCCAGCAGCTCCCGGACCTGTGCAGCCGACGCACGCCGCATCGGCTTCTCATCGATCGCCGACAGCGGCGGCTGGCGCAGGCCGTCATACGGCAGTACCGCGATGTCGAAGGTCAGGTCTTCGGCGCTGAACACCCAGACCGGGGCGTCCAGGCTGCGCTCGCGGTCCAGCCGCAACCGGCGCGTCCGTGATTCGGCCGGAATGCCGTGCTCATCGAGGTAGCGCTGCACGGCATCGGCATCGTCGCTGTGCACCTGCAGCTGCACGGGGCTGTTGGCGTCGGCGGTGCCGTCCAGTACGGGGCCACACAGGCGGGGTGAGAAACCCTGCAGAAAGTCCATCGCACGCAGGGCGGCCTCGCGGCGCTGGCGCAACTGCGCGCCATGGTCGGCACCGGCGAACAGGCGCTGGTACTCGCGCAGGGCGTCTTCGATCTCGGTGTTGCGGGGCAGGGAGGCATCGTCATGGATGCCGAGCCGGGTGGCCGCCTTGAGCTTGGCTTGGTGATAGTCGCGGATGCCGCCCTCGGCCATCAGCCGGGCGGCTTCGTGCGCCAGCTGGTGGCGGCGCTCACGGGTCTGCGTGGCTGCATGCTGGCGGGCTCGATGCATGACCGGTACTCCTTGGCGACCTGCACGGCAATGTACACCGGCGATGTGACAGGCGGGTAGAGTCGCGCCACAGGCCGACGCCGGGGGACATTCGCCGGCAAGGGCATCGCGGCCCAGCGCCCGACTCCCTGGCCGCCGCGCCTGCAAAGATGCAGAGCGCGCTCCATGCTTGCCATGCTGATGGAAAAGAACCAAAAAAAGGCCGGGCAATGCCCGGCCTGTATTCCATCGCGGCGCCGGGCGTAGCCGGCGCATGCGGTCAGAAGATATCGAACGCGGCGTCGTCGGCCTGTGGCGCATGGCTGTTGAAGTCGTACTCCTCCAGCTTCTCCATGTCCTCCACCTTGACCCACTCGGTCGCGCCGTTGAGCGTGGCCTGAACCATGCCCGAGGGCGGCTCGTTCTGCGCGATCGGGGTGTCCTTCAGCGCCACGCGCATGTACTCGATCCAGATCGGCAGGGCAGCGCGGCCGCCGTACTCGCGGTAGCCGAGCGAGCGGAAGTCGTCGCGGCCGACCCATACGGTGGTCGCGTAGGGGCCACCGAAACCGGAGAACCACGCATCGCGGTGATCGTTGGTCGAGCCGGTCTTGCCGCCCACGTCCTCGCGGCCGAGCACCTTGGCCGCGGTGCCGGTGCCGCGCTGGACCACGTCGCGCATCATGGAGTTGAGCTGATACGCGGTGCGCGCATCGATCGCGCGCGGGGCGACCTTGGCATCCGGGTTCACCGCTACCGGCGTTTCGGCGGCGGCGGTGGACGTGGCCTGCTGCGGCTTGGCCGGCGCGGCATTGGCCGCCGGTGCGGAGCCGAAGTTGAAGCCATCCACCACCTGGCTGACCGGCACGCCGCTGGTGCCGGCGCAGTCGCGGCAGGCGATGGCCGGGTTCTCCTTGAACACTTCCACGCCGTCGCGGTCGGTCACCCGGTCGATCAGCCAGGTGTCCACGCGCGAGCCGCCGTTGGCGAACACCGCGTAACCACGCGCCACCGAGAGCGGGGTCAGCGAGGCGGTGCCCAGCGACATCGACAGGTTCGGCGGCAGCTCGGCCTCGGCGAAGCCGAACTCGCTGATGTACTTGCGCGCGTAATCCACGCCCATGCCATCGAGCAGCCGCACCGAGACCAGGTTGCGCGACTGCACCAGCGCTTCACGCAGGCGCATCGGGCCGCGGAAGCCGCCGCCGTCGTTCTGCGGCGACCAGGTCTTGCCGCGGCGGTCGCGGAACACGACCGGGGCATCGAGCACGATCGAGGCCGGGTTGAAGCCCTTGTCGAAGGCGGCCGCGTAGATGAAGGGCTTGAAGCTCGAGCCCGGCTGGCGACGCGCCTGGGTGGCACGGTTGAACTTGTTGCCGGAGAAGCTGAAGCCGCCCACCAGTGCCTTCAGTGCGCCGTTTTCAGCGTCCAGTGAGACCAGCGCGGCCTGGCCGCGCGGGATCTGGTCGAGCAGCCACTCGCCTTCCTTCTCGCCGGCGCGCACGCGCACGATGTCGCCGCGGGTGACCAGCTTGGCCGGGGTCTTGTTGGTCCAGCGGGCAGCGCTGGCCGGCAGCACCACCTCGCTGCGGTTGCCCAGCACCACGGTCGCGCTGCCATCGGCGGCGGTGGCTGCCACGATCGCCGGCAGCAGGCCGGTCTGGGCCGGAAT
Organism: Stenotrophomonas sp. PS02301; assembly: GCF_029959485.1. Classification (NCBI taxonomy): domain Bacteria; kingdom Pseudomonadati; phylum Pseudomonadota; class Gammaproteobacteria; order Lysobacterales; family Lysobacteraceae; genus Stenotrophomonas; species Stenotrophomonas sp. PS02301. The sequence continues at coordinate 50,880 of NZ_JASCOO010000010.1, read as the reverse complement.
GCCGGCCAGCTTGGTGGCCAGCGCGGCGGCATCGGCGTCGGCCGGCACCTCCACGTGCTGCTCCACGCCATGCCAGCCGTGGCGGTGGTCGTAGGCCAGCAGGCCATCGCGCACCGACAGGTTGGCCGCGGTCTGCAGCTCGGCGTTGATCGTGGTGGTCACGTGGTAACCCTTGTTGACCACGTCGCCGCCGAAGCGGGCGATCATTTCCTGGCGCACCAGTTCGGCCACGTAAGGCGCTTCGACCTGCACCGGCGGCTCATGCGCGGTGGCGTGCATCGGCACGGCCTTGGCCGCGTCGGCCTCGGCCTGGGAGATGAAGCCCAGGCTGGCCATGCGCTGCAGCACATAGAAGTCACGGCGCTCGCGGGCACGCTCGGGGTTGCTGATCGGGTTGCCCGAGGAAGGGAACTTGGGGATGCCGGCCAGCGAGGCCATCTCATCCAGGTCCAGCTCGCCCAGCTTCTTGCCGTAATAGAACTCGGCCGCGGCGGCCACGCCATACGCGCGGTTACCGAAGAAGCTCTTGTTGAGGTAGAGCTCGAAGATCTCGTCCTTGCTCAGCTCGCTCTCGATCTTGCGTGCCAGCAGGATCTCGGCCAGCTTGCGGGTGTAGCTGTATTCCGAGCTCAGGAAGAACTGGCGGGCGACCTGCTGGGTGATGGTCGAGCCACCGGGCACGCGCCTGTCACTGGTGGTGGCCAGCAGCCAGACCGCGCGGCCGATGCCCTTGTAGTCCACGCCGCCATGCTCGTAGAAGCGCGCATCCTCGGTAGCGAGGAACGCCTGCTTGAGGCGCTCGGGGACGTCCTTCATGGTGATGGGGGTGCGCCGGGTTTCCCCGAACACCGCCATCAGCTTGCCATCGCTGGCATAGACGTACATGGGCTCCTGCATCTCCACGTCGCGCAGGGTCTGCACGTCCGGGAGCTTGGAGGAGACGGCGTAATACAGGCCGCCGGCAACCGCAGCGCCGATCAATGCCAGGACCAGGAACGCGACCAGCATCCAGCGCAGCCAACGGCGAAGACGTGTCATCAGTGACAGATTCCGATTGCGAATTTCGTGGTCGCAGAGTATAGATTACGCAAGGGAACGGCTGGGGGTGTTCCCGGGGAGAGCAGTCGATCACCGTCTGGGGACGCGTGAAACGAGCCGTAGTGCTCGTTTTACAGCTTGACGGTTGCGATTTGCAAAAAAAACGTTATTAATGCGCGGTCGCAGGTTCTGCGTCCAAGTGCCCATCGGCAGGGGAGAAACCGTGGGGCTTATCCCAAAAAGCCAGTCGCCTCTTATCGGCGTCGATATCAGCTCGACTGCAGTAAAGCTGTTGCAGTTATCCCGCAGCGGCAATCGTTTCCGCGTGGAACATTACGCCGTGGAACCACTTCCGCCGAATGCGGTGGTGGAAAAGAACATCGTGGAGGTCGAAGCGGTCGGGGAGGCCATTCGACGCGCCGTGAACCGCTCTGGAACCAAGGCACGGCATGCCGCCGCGGCCGTGGCCGGCTCGGCCGTGATCACCAAGCTGATCCCGATGCCCGCCGATCTGGACGAGAACGACATGGAAGCCCAGGTCGAGCTCGAAGCGGTCAACTACATCCCGTACCCGATCGAGGAAGTGAACCTCGATTTCGAAGTGCTGGGTGCGATTCCGAACAACCCGGAAATGGTCCAGGTGCTGTTGGCCGCTTCGCGTTCAGAGAACGTCGAGCTGCGCCAGTCGGCGCTGGAACTGGGCGGGCTGGTGGCACGGGTCATGGACGTGGAGGCCTTCGCGGTCGAGAACGCCTTTGCCCTGGTCGCCAGCGAGCTGCCGGTGGCCAGTGATGGCGTGGTCGCGCTGGTGGACATCGGCGCCACCATGACCACCCTGAACGTCCTGCGCGGTGGCCGCAGCCTGTACAGCCGCGAGCAGGTATTCGGCGGCAAGCAGCTGACCGACGAAGTGATGCGCCGGTATGGGCTGACCTACGAAGAGGCCGGGCTGGCCAAGCGCCAGGGCGGGTTGCCGGAAAGCTATGAGATGGAAGTGCTGGAGCCGTTCAAGGAAGCCACGGTCCAGCAGATCAGCCGTCTGTTGCAGTTCTTCTATGCAGGCAGCGAGTTCAACCGGGTCGATCACATCGTGCTCGCCGGCGGTTGCGCGGCCCTGACCGGCCTGCCGGATATGGTGGAAGAGCAGCTGGGCGTGGCCACCGTGGTGGCCAACCCGCTGGCACAGATGACGCTCGGCCCGAAGGTGCAGGCACACGCCCTGGCCCAGGATGCCCCGGCGCTGATGATCGCCACCGGTCTGGCGCTGAGGAGCTTTGACTGATGGCGCGCATCAATTTATTGCCCTGGCGCGCCGAACGGCGCAAGCAACGCCAGCGCGACTTCTACGCCATGCTCGGTGCCGCCGCCATCGGTGGGTTGCTGCTCTCGCTGTTGATCTGGTTCTACTACGACCGTCAGGTCAGCGGGCAGAGCGATCGCAACACCTTCCTGCAGGCCGAGATCGAGAAGGTCAAGGAGCAGAACAAGGAAATCGAACGCCTGGACCGCCAGAAGGACCGCCTGCTGGCGCGCAAGGCCGTGATCGAGGAACTGCAGGCCAAGCGCTCGCAGATGGTGCACCTGTTCGATGCGCTGGTCCGGACCATCCCCGACGGGGTGGTGCTGACCACGCTCAAGCAGGAGGGCGACGTGCTCACCCTGGAAGGCCGCACCCAGTCCAATGCCCGTGTCAGTGCCTACATGCGCAACCTGGAAAGCTCGGGCTGGATGACCAATCCGGAGCTGTCGATCATCGAGGCCAAGGCGCCGGAGCGTGACAAGGCCGGTGCCGCCAGCAGCCCGGTGGCGGACATCAAGTCGCTGCCGTACATGTTCGTGGTCAAGGTCAATCTGCCGGCCCAGAGCAGCGTTACCGAGCTGGCCGCCGATGGCAGCGTGATCGAGCCGACCGCCGATCCGGCACCGCCGGGCGCTACCCCGGTTCCGCCGGTGGCCCCGTTGTCGCCGGCCCCGGCGCCCAACGCACCGGCCTCGCCCGATGCCGCTGATCCGGCCCCGCCGGCCGGCAACAGCCGCATCGTGCCGCCCACGCCCACGCCCTCCGCGCAACCTGCACAACCGGCGGCGCCGGCCCCGGCCCAGAAGGGGGCCGCCGCATGAGCCAGAAGATCAACCTCAAAGAGCTGGACTTCAACAACATCGGCAATTGGCCGCAGAAGGCCAAGGTCGTGTTCTGCGCGCTGTTGGCGCTGTTCATCGTGATCATGGCCTGGTTCCTGCTGATCAGCGGCAAGCGCGATGAGCTGGCGTCGCTGGAAAGCACCGAGACCCAGCTGCGCACCGAGTTCGAAAAGGAACAGGGCCGCGCGGTCAATCTGGAGCCGCTCAAGCAGCAGCTGACCCAGATGGAACAGGTGCTGCAGCAGATGCTGCGCCAGCTGCCCAGCAAGACCGAGATGCCCGATCTGATCATCGACATCTCCCAGACCGCGTTGTCCAGTGGCCTGTCCAACGAGTTGTTCCAGCCCGGTGCGGAGCAGCCCAAGGAGTTTTACGCGGAAAAGCCGATCGCCCTGCGCATGGTGGGCAGTTACCACCAGTTCGGCGCGTTCGTCAGTGGTGTGGCCTCGTTGCCGCGCGTGGTCATCCTGACCATGCACGACATCAACCTGAAGCCGAAGGATCCCAAGACCGGCATCACCGCCCGCAGCGGTGCGCTGGAGTTGTCCGGAACGGTCAAGACCTACCGTTACCTGGATGATGTGGAGATGGAAGCCCAGGAGAAGGCCGCCGCCGAGAAAGAAAAGGCTGCGAAGGGAGGCCGGAAATGAGCCCTCTGACGTCGACCGCACGGGTAGGTGGTCTGTTGATGGTCGTGCTGCTGGCCGGCTGCGCACGCGGCGTGACCAGTACGCCCGGCGATGCACCGAACCTGGAGAAGTGGGTGGCCGACGTGCGTGCGCGTCCGGCGCCGCCGCTTGAGCCGCTGCCGGTGATGCAGCAGTTCGAGACGTTTGAATATTCCGCGCAGGGGATGCGCGACCCGTTCACCGACGCCTGGACCAATCCGCAAGGGGGATCGGGGCTGCGTCCGGATCCGAACCGCCGCAAGGAGCCGCTGGAAGATTTCCCGCTGGACAGCCTGGACATGGTGGGTTCGATCGGCCGTGGGGGCGGACTCGTCGTGCTGGTGATGGCACCGGACAAGGTCACCTATCGGGTGCGTCCGGGCGTCTATCTGGGGCAGAGCGACGGGCGGGTGACCGGGGTCTTCGAGGACCGGATTGAGCTGATTGAACTGGTGCCGGATGGCGCGGGTGGCTGGCTGGAACGGCCGGCAACGCTCGCGCTTGAAGATCAATGAATGATTATGGGGATAGCACGATGACTTTTTCCAACGCCATGCGGCTGCGTTCCGTCCGGCGCCAGAAGTTGCTCCACCTGTGCGCGCTGGGAGTCGCGCTCATGGTGGCCAACGGCACGCTGATGGCGGCCACGCCCAGCGGCGCAGTGCCCAAACCGGCGGCCACCACCGCGCCGGCGACCGCGCCGGCCTCGCTGTCGGTGTCCAAGATCGACTTCAAGCGCGGCGACGATGGCGCCGGCCGGCTGATCCTGCAGTTCGATGGCCAGGGCGCGAGCCCGGATCTGCGCAGCCAGGGCAACAGCGTCGTCATCGACGTCGGCAACGCGCGCCTGCCGGAAAACCTGCAGAAGTCGATCAACGTGACCGACTTCGCCACGCCCGTGCAGCGCATCGATCCCAAGCCGTATGGCGGCGGCACGCAGCTGGTGCTCAACACCAACACCGCGTTCGAGTCGCTGGCCTACCAGAGCGGCAACGAATACGTGGTCGAGATCAGCCCGCGCCAGGCCACCCCGGCGACCGGCGCGGTCACCGCCACCTCGGTCAGCCAGGCCGCGGCGGCCCTGGGCCAGCGCGGCTACAGCGGCAAGCCGGTCACCTTCAACTTCCAGGACGTGCCGGTACGCACCGTGCTGCAGCTGGTGGCGGAGGAATCCAACCTCAACGTGGTCGCCTCCGACAGCGTGCAGGGCAACGTGACCCTGCGCCTGATCAACGTGCCGTGGGACCAGGCGCTGGACATCGTGCTGCGGGCCAAGGGCCTGGACAAGCGCCGCGACGGCGGCGTGATCTGGGTGGCACCGCAGCCGGAACTGGCCAAGTTCGAGCAGGACAAGGAAGACGCGCGCATCGCGATCGAGAACCGCGAGGATCTGGTCACCGATTACGTGCAGATCAACTACCACAACGCCGGGGCGATCTTCAAAGCGCTGACCGAAGCCAAGGGTATCGGCGGCGGCAGCGGTGGCAGTGGTGGCAGCTCGCAGGAAGACAGCGGGTTCCTGTCCTCGCGCGGCCGTATCGTGGCCGACGAGCGCACCAACACCCTGATGATCAGCGACATTCCGAAGAAGATCGCGCGCATGCGTGAGCTGATCAGCGTGATCGACCGTCCGGTCGACCAAGTGCTGATCGAAAGCCGGATCGTGATCGCCACCGATACCTTCGCGCGTGAACTCGGCGCCAAGTTCGGCATCAGTGGCAGCCGCCAGGACGTGTTCTTCGGGGCCAACACCGATCAGAACCACAACAACATCAACGACCGCGGCACCAAGGACACCGAGTACCAGAAGGCGATCAACGAGTGGGTGGCCGGTGGCCGCACCGGGGCGATCCCGGTGCGTGGCGCGACCAAGTTCGCCGAAGGCCTGAACTGGAACCTGCCGGTGGCGGCGATCAACAACCCGGGTTCGCTGGCGCTGTCGATCCTCAATGCCGGTTACCTGCTGGATGTGGAGCTTTCGGCGATGCAGGCCGAATCGCGCGGCGAAGTCATCTCCAACCCGCGCGTGGTGACCACCAACCAGCGCGAAGCGGTGATCAAGCAGGGTAAGGAAATCGGCTACGTCACCATCAGCGGTGGTGGTGCGGCCGGCGCCGCGGCCCAGCCCAATGTCCAGTTCAAGGAAGTGGTGCTGGAGCTGAAGGTCACCCCGACCATCACCAACGACAACCGTGTGTTCCTCAACATGGCGGTCAAGAAGGATGAAGTGGAGAGCTACATCCTGCTGGCAGGCTACGGCCAGGTCCCGACCATCAACCGCCGCGAAGTGAACACCGCGGTGCTGGTGGACGACGGCCAGACCGTGGTGATCGGTGGCGTGTACGAGTTCACCGACCGCACCAGCATCAACAAGGTGCCGTTCCTGGGCGACGTGCCGTTCCTGGGCAATCTGTTCAAGAAGCGCAGCCGCAACAAGGACAAGGCCGAACTGCTGGTGTTCGTGACCCCGAAGGTGCTGCGCGTGGCCAAGGCCAATCCGGCCGTCAACTGAGCCGCACCGCTGCTGCAATGACGAAAGGGCCGCCACGTGCGGCCCTTTCTGCGTTCAGCCAATCTTGATGTTGTAACCGGCGCTGTCCTGCCATCATGGCGATGGAACCTCTGCCCACCGTGGAGGTCACATGGATGCCATGAATCTGCCGCCCCCCATGCCCGATACCCCCACGCCCGCTCCGGTGGAGCACGACCGCCTGCACGAGGCCTTCCGCGCGCTGCGTGACGGCCTGTCCTCCGAGATCGTCGGCCAGAGCGCGCTCGTCGAGCGCCTGCTGACCGCATTGCTGGCCGATGGCCACCTGCTGGTCGAGGGCGCCCCCGGCCTGGCCAAGACCACCGCGATCCGTGCGCTGGCCGCCCGGCTCGATGCGGATTTCTCACGCGTGCAGTTCACCCCGGACCTGCTCCCGGCCGATCTGACCGGTACCGAGATCTGGCGCCCGCAGGAAGGTCGCTTTGAATTCGTGCCCGGTCCGATCTTCCATCCGATCCTGCTTGCCGACGAAATCAACCGTGCCCCGGCCAAAGTGCAGTCCGCGCTGCTTGAAGCGATGGGCGAGCGCCAGGTGACCGTCGGCCGCCATACCTATCCGCTGCCGTCGCTGTTCCTGGTGATGGCCACGCAGAACCCGATCGAGCAGGAGGGCACCTTCCCGCTGCCCGAAGCCCAGCTGGACCGCTTCCTGATGCATGTAAGGATCGGTTATCCGGATTCGGAGGCGGAAACCGAAATCCTGCGCCTGGCCCGCGAGCGTGCGCGCGAAGCGCTGTCCACCCCGGCCGCCGCGCCGGCCCGCATGCCGTTGAGCGATGTGTTCGCCGCTCGCAAGGCGGTGCTGTCGCTGCATGTCGCGCCCGCGCTGGAGCGCTATCTCATCGAGATCGTGCTGGCCTCGCGCGATGCCGCGCGTTACGACCCGGCGCTGGCCCGGCGCATCGCCTGGGGCGCGAGCCCCCGTGGCTCCATCGCGCTGGAGCGCTGTGCACGCGCCCGGGCCTGGCTGGCCGGCCGCGACTTCGTCACCCCGGAAGATGTGCGCAACGTCGCGCCCGACGTGCTGCGGCACCGCGTGCTGCCCAGCTATGAAGCCACCGCCGAAGGCTGGGATGGCGAGCGTCTGGTCGCCGAGCTGCTGGCCCGCGTGCCGGCGCCCTGAGCGCGATGGATACGCCCGTGCATACGGCTACGCCGCTGGAAGGTGATGGCCTGCGGCCGAGCCTGGCCGAGCTGGTGGCGCTGCGCCGCAGTGCGCACCGTGCGCCGCCGGCACGGCGTGGCCGGCTGGGTCACGCCGGCAGTGCGCCGTCGCCCGCGCGCGGGCGTGGGATGGAATACGCCGAGTCCCGCGACTATGTGCCGGGCGATGACGCGCGGCATATCGACTGGCGCGTCACCGCGCGTACCGGGCGTGCGCATACCAAACTTTTTCAGGCCGAGCGCGAACGCTTGACGCTGCTGGTCGCCGACACCGATCCGGTGCTGTATTTCGGCACCCGGGTCCGCTTCAAATCCGTGCAGGCCGCGCGCGTCGGTGCGGTGGCGGCGTGGCTGGCGCAGCGCCAGGGTGACCGCCTGGCTGCGGTGCGTGGCAGCACCCAGGAGCCGCCGATCGCACCGGCCGGGGGCACCCGCGGTGTATTGCGCGTGCTTGACGCCCTGACCCGCTGGTATGCCGAGCCGCCTGCCGAAGACGCCGGCCTGGATCGCGCGCTGGAGCAGGCGGCACGTCTGCTGCGCCCCGGTGCCCGGGTGGTGGTGCTGGCCGATCCGGCGCGCGCCGCCACGATCAGCAGTGCACGCTGGGCCGCGTTGGCCATGCACCACGAGGTGGTGGTGATGCTGCTGGTCGATCCGCTGGAGCTGGCACCGCCGGCCGATGCGCTGCCGTTCCTTTCGCAGGGGCGCCGCGTGCTGCTGGATCTGCGCAGCGCCGCGGTGCGTGAGCACTGGCGCGAACGCTTCGTTGCGCCCCTGGAAGCGCTGCAGAGCCGCTTGGCGGCCCGCCGCATCCAGGTGCATGTGGTGGCCACCGACGATGCCAGCGACAGCTGGCTCAGCCCCTTGCCGACGGCGGTGGTGGCATGAGCGCCGCCGCCTCGCTGCCGCTGCGCGATGTGCAGCTGCCGCCGTCACCGCCTTGGTGGCCGCCCGCGCCGGGCTGGTGGCTGGTGTTCGGCGCGATCGTGCTGGTGGTGGCGGGAATCTGGGTCTGGTACTGGCGCCGGCGGCGTGCGCGCCAGCGCTGGCTGGATCTGTTCGATGCACAGGTCGCCCAGGCCGGTTCGCCGGTGCGGGAGGTGGCGGCGATCGCCGAGCTGTTGCGCCGCGCGGCACGTCAGTACCAGCCCGGGGCGGAACGTCTGCAGGGCAACGCGTGGCTGGCGTTCCTGGATGAGAAGAACAGCCGGGCGTTTTCCGAGGGCGATGGTGCGCTGCTGCTCGATGGTGGCTATCGACCGAGCGTGGATGCCGAGGCGGTGCAGCGGCTGCGCGTGCTGGCCCGCCGCCGCTATCTGTCGCTGCTGACGGAGCGCGGCCGATGATCGCGATGACGGTGCCCACGTGGTTGAGCTGGGTGGACAGCCTGGCGTGGCCGTGGATGTTGTGGGCGCTGCCCTTGCCGATCCTGATGCGCTGGTGGCCATCGCGGCCCGGCGCGGGGGCCGCGCTGCGGGTGCCGTATGCGGCCGATCAGCTGCAATCGCTCGGGGCTGCCTCGGGCGGCGCCGGGCCACGACTGGGGCGCGCGCTGCTGTGGCTGGCGTGGGCCTGCCTGTGCGTGGCCGCCGCGCGACCGCAGCAGCTGGGCGAAGCGGTGACGCCGCCACAGCAGGGCCGGCAGATGATGCTTGCGGTGGACGTCTCCGGCAGCATGAGCGAAGCGGACATGATGCTTGGCAATCAGGTGGTCGAGCGGCTGACCGCGGCCAAGGCCGTGCTCGCCGATTTCCTCGACCGCCGTGTGGGTGATCGTGTCGGCCTGCTGATCTTCGGTGAGCGTGCCTATACGCTGACCCCGTTGACGGCCGACCTCACCAGCGTGCGTGACCAGCTGCGCGACAGCGTGGTCGGCCTGGCCGGGCGCGAGACCGCGATCGGCGATGCGATCGCGCTGGCAGTCAAACGCCTGCGCGAACAGCCGGAAGGGCAGCGCGTGCTGATCCTGCTCACCGACGGGGTCAGCAATGCCGGCGTGCTTGAACCGCTGCGCGCGGCCGAGCTGGCCCAGGCCGAAGGTGTGCGCGTCTATACGGTGGCCTTCGGCGGCGACGGGGGCATCAGCCTGTTTGGCGTGCAGATCGCCCCCGGCGAAGACCCGGTCGACGAAGCGACTCTGAACAAGATTGCCGAGCTCACCGGCGGGCGCTCGTTCCGTGCGCGCAATACCGATGAGCTGGCCGGCATCTATGCCGAGCTGGAACGGCTGGAGCCGGTCAAATCGGCCGGCCCGGCGGTGCGGCCGCGGATCGAACGCTACGCCCCGCCGCTGGCGCTGGCGTTGCTGCTGGCCGGCTTGGCGTGGCTGTTGCCGAGGCGCTGGACATGAGCGCGAGCTGGAACGCCCTGCATTTTGTCCGCCCCGATGCCTTGTGGGCGCTGCTCGTGCTGCCGCTGCTGGTGGCGATCTGGTGGCTGCGTCGCCATCGCGCCAATGTCTGGCGCCAGACGGTGGATGCGCATCTGCTGCGCCATCTCCTGGTCGGCCGCGACCGTCGCGCCTGGGGCGGGTTGATCCTGCTGTTGCTCGGCACGGCGATCGCCATCGTGGCGCTGGCCGGTCCTTCGTGGCGACAGATCGCGCAGCCGCTGTGGCAGACGCCGTCGCCGCTGGTGGTCGCGCTGGATCTCTCTTCGCGGGTGACCGCGACCGATCTGCCACCGTCGCGTCTGCTGCAGGCGCGCGCCAAGCTGGCCACGCTGCTGCGCGAGCGCCAGGGCGGCGAAGTCGCGCTGCTTGTGTACGCCGACGACGCGTATACCGTGGCCCCGCTGACCGACGACATGGCCAATGTCGCGCTGTATCTGGATGCGCTGGCACCGGAGGTGATGCCGCGCGATGGCCAGCGTGCCGACCGTGCGCTGGAGACGGCGGTGAAGCTGCTGCAGCAATCCGGCGCACGCGGTGGCGACATTCTCCTGCTGACCGATCGCGCCGATGCGGATGCCGAACAGGCCGCTGCCTCGGCACGCGCGCAGGGCTTCGTGGTCTCCGTGCTCGGGCTGGGTACGCCGCAGGGCGCGGCCTACCGCAACGGCGAGGGTCAGATCGTGCCGGCGCGCTTGGAGGAGGGCACGCTGCGGGGTGTCGCCAGCCGTGGCGGCGGCCGCTATGCGCGTATCGCCTCCGATGACAAGGATCTCGCGGCGCTCGACGTATTGACCCCGCGGGTCAGTGCCGATGACAGCCGCGAAGGGCAGGGCCGCACGTGGCGCGATGAAGGGTTCTGGCTGTTGCCACCGCTGATGCTGCTGGCCCTGTTCGCCTTCCGGCGGCGCGGCGCGTTGGCGGTGCTGGCGATGATGGCGGCGCTGCCGATGGCGCTGCCGACGACGGCCCACGCCGCCGAGGGAACGTGGTGGCAACGCGCCGACCAGATCGATCAGCAACGCCTGTCCACCGGCGTGGATGCCTACCGCAAGGGCGACTTCAAGGCGGCGCAGCAGCAGTTCGAGGGCATCGATACCGATGCCGGCTGGTACAACCTGGGCAACGCGCTGGCGAAACAGGGCCAGTACGATGCCGCCCTCGAGGCCTACGACCGTGCGCTGAAACAGCATCCGGGCATGGCCGATGCGGTCGCCAACCGCGCCGCCGTCGATGCCGCCCGCAAGCGCAGGCCGCCACAGAACAACGATCAGAACAACGATCAGAAGGACGGAAAAAAGCCGCCCTCCGACCAGCCCGATCCCAGCAAGAACCCGGGTCAAGGCAAGGATGGGGACGCGTCGCCTCCGCAGGACAAGGGCGAACAGGGGCAGTCACCGCCGTCCGCATCCGCTGATGCAAAGGATGGCCAATCCAAGGGCGGCAAGTCGCCGCAGGCCGCCGACAGCCAGGCGCAGGCCGAGGCTGACGCGGCCCAGCGCGAGCGCATGCAGCAGGCGATGCAGCACCAGGGGCAGAACGACGGCAACGACAAGGCGCAGGGCCAGGTCAGCGGCACCCCGCAGCAGCGCGAGCAGCAGCAGGCGGTCGAGGCCTGGATGCGGCGGGTACCGGATGACCCCGGCAGCCTGCTGCGGGCCAAGTTCCAGCTGGAAAACGAACGCAGGAAACGGGAAGGGCGATGACACATTCCACGATACAGCGCTGGTTGCGCGCAGGGCTTGCCCTGCTGCTGTGCGCGAGCATGGCCGCGCACGCGCAGACCCGCGCCTGGCTCGACCGCGAGCAGATCACCGACAGCGATACCGTCACCCTCAACATCGAATCCGATGCGGGCGGCGGCGCGCCGGATTATGGCCCGCTGCGGACCGACTTCGATCTCAGCAGCCAGACCAGCAGCCGCCAGGTGCAGTGGAGCAATGGCGCGATGACCGCGCGCGCGCTGTATGCCGTCGCGCTCAGCCCGAAGCGCACCGGCACCCTGCAGATACCTGCCCTGCAGGTGGGCAGCAGCCGCACCCAGCCGCTGACCCTGCAGGTCGGCGCCAGCAGCGCGTCCGCGCCCGCGGCGGCCAGTGGTGATGCTGCGGCCTTCCTCGAAACCGAGGTCGACGATCCCACGCCCTATGTGCAGCAGAGTGTCGGCGTGGTGGTGCGCCTGTTCTACGCCGCGCAACTGCTCAGTGGCGAACTGGTGCTCGATACACCGGCCGGCGCCTCGCTGCAGCGGGTGGGCGATGACCGCACCCTGGTGCGCGAGGTCAATGGGCGCCGCTACAACGTGGTGGAACGGCGCTTCCTGCTGATTCCCGAGCGCAGCGGGCCGCTGGTGCTGCCGGCGGCACAGTTCAACGGGCGCAGCGCGGGCGGCTTCTTCAATGACATGTTCGGCGGCGATGGCCGCCTGCGTGCCGCATCGGCCGAGCGCACGCTGCAGGTCCAGGCGCAACCCGCCTCTGCACCGCAACCGTGGCTGCCGCTGCACGGGCTGCGCCTGCGCTACACCGCAGCGCCCACCACCGGCCGTGCCGGTGAGGCGGCCACGATCGTGGTGGAGGCCGTGGCCGAGGGCGCGACCAAGGCGCAGTTCCCTGAACTGCCCGTGCCCGATGTCGGCCCCGGCGCGCAGGTGTTTGCCGAGCCGCCGCAGTTCGATGAAACCTTCAACGGCACCACCCCGCAGCTCAAGCTGACCCGGCGGTTTGCGATCGTGCCGCGTCAGGCCGGGCCGCTGACCGTGCCGGGGCTGCGCATGGCGTGGTGGGATGTGGCGGCCGGGCAGCCGCGCAATGCCAGCCTGCCGGACCTGCAGCTGGACATCGCCGCCGGTGTGGCCGGCAGTACCGCGCCGGCGCTGCCGGTGGACACCACCTCGGCGCTGCCGGGCGAACCGGCGGCGGCCTCCACCGATCTGCAGCTGGCGCCGGCGCAGGGCGCACCGCGGCCGTGGGGCTGGATCGCACTGTCGGCGGGCCTGGCCGTGCTGTGGCTGCTGACCCTGCTCTGGGGCTGGCGCCGTCGCGGTCGTCGTGTCGCCGTGCGCGATGCCGAAGCGGGCGTGCCCGTCGCTTCGTCCGGAAGCCCGTACACACGTGCCGACCTGCGCCGGGCGATGGAAGCCGGCGGCCTGGACGAGATCATCGCCGTGCTGGCTGGCATGGGCGGTGTGCAGACCTTCGAGCAGGTGCTGGAGCGCCTCGACAACGCACAACAGCGCGAGACGTTGATCCAGATGCAGGCGGTCCGCTGGGGCGGGCAGGGCGGTGATGTGGGCCAGGCAAGGCAGGCGCTGCGGCGCGCCTTTCATGACGGACCGCACTGGCGGGCCCGTGCGGGCACGCAGAACAATGGCCTCGCGCCGTTGTACCCATCCGCGCATTCATAAAAAGGCGTGTCGGTCAGGGCGGCCGGCTTTGCTAAGCTGATTTCATTTTTTCGAGGAACGCCGCTCCATGACTGAGGCCGCAACGACCCGGCAGAAACTGCCTTTGCACTGGAAAATGGGCATTGGCTTCATCATCGGCCTGGTCCTCGGGCTGACTGTCCATGCCCTCGGTGGCAGCATCGACGGCCTGCATACCGGTGCCAAGTGGGTGATGGATTACATCACCACCCCGGCCTCGGGCCTGTTCCTCAATCTGATCTTCATGCTGATCGTGCCGCTGATCTTCTCGGCGCTGATCATGGGCGTGTCGGAGATGGGCGACATCCGCGCCCTTGGCCGCATCGGCTGGAAGACGCTGGCGTACACCATCGTGCTGTCCGGGATCGCCGTGGGCATCGGCCTGGTGCTGGTCAACGTGCTCAAGCCCGGCGTGGGCGTGGACCCGGTCGTGGCCGCGCAGATGCTGGCCGAGAACGCCGAACGCAGCAAGGAAATCGTCGCCGGTATCCATGGCACGCCGAAGGGCATGGACATGCTGCTGTCGATCGTGCCGGGCAACGTGGTCGAGGCGGCCTCCAGCAACAGCGCGATCCTGTCGCTGATGTTCTTCGCGCTGATGTTCGGCATCGGCATGGTGCTTTCGCCTGAAGAGAAGGTGGCCCCGCTGCGTCGTGCCATCGAAGGCATCTTCGAAGTCTCGATGACGCTGATCAATCTGGTCATCCGCCTGGCCCCGTACGCGGTGGCCTGCTTCATGTTCAACCTGGCCGCACTGTTCGGCTTCGAGCTGATCATCCGCCTGGGCGCCTACGTGGGCGTGGTGGTGCTGGCGCTGGGCCTGCACATGGTGGTGACCTACGGCGTGGCCGTGTGGCTCTCCGGGCGCTCGCCGCTGGCGTTCTTCCGCGACACCCAGGAGGCCACCGTGATGGCCTTCTCCACCGCCTCCAGCAACGCCACCCTGCCGACCGCGCTGCGCGTGGCCGACCAGATGGGCCTGCCGCAGAAGGTCTCGCGCTTCGTGCTGACCGTGGGCGCCACCGCCAACCAGAACGGCACCGCACTGTTCGAGGGCGTGACTGTCATCTTCCTGGCGCAGTTCTTCGGCGTGGACCTGAGCATCGGCCAGCAGTTCATGGTCATGGCCGTCTGCATCCTGGGCGGCATCGGCACCGCCGGCGTGCCCTCCGGCTCGCTGCCGGTGGTGGCGATGATCTGCGCCATGGTCGGCGTGAACCCGCTGGGCATCGGCCTGATCCTGGGCGTGAACCACTTCCTGGACATGTGCCGTACCGCGCTGAACGTCACCGGCGATCTGGCCCTGACCACCCTGGTGGCCAAGGGCGAGGTGGACGATGGTCCGGTCGTGGCCGCGGTGGCCCCGGCCCCGGCACCCGCCCCGCGCGACTAAGCCCGCGCAGGCCTGCAGGTTCCCGACGCCCCGCCTTGTGCGGGGCGTTGTCGTTAAGGGCCTGGCCTGTCTCCGGCCTGACCCCGCCGATCACCTGTGGGACAATGGGCTGCCCGCAGCTCCGCGGGAGCCTCCCGACTCCGACAGAACCATGACGCAGCCTACCCGCCGCCAGTTGGCCAATGCCATCCGCTTCCTTGCCGCTGATGCGGTCGAAACCGCCAAGTCCGGTCACCCCGGCATGCCGATGGGCATGGCCGACATCGCCGAAGTGCTCTGGAACGACTATCTCCGTCACAACCCGAAGAATCCCAAGTGGTTCAACCGCGACCGCTTCGTGCTGTCCAACGGCCACGGCTCGATGCTGCAGTACGCGCTGCTGCACCTGAGCGGCTACGACCTGCCGATCGAGCAGCTCAAGCAGTTCCGCCAGCTGGGCAGCAAGACCGCCGGCCACCCGGAGCACCATGAAACCCCCGGCGTGGAGACGACCACCGGTCCGCTGGGTCAGGGTCTGGCCAACGCCGTGGGCTTCGCCCTGGCCGAGAAGCTGCTGGCACAGCGCTACAACCGCCCGGAACACGAGATCGTCGACCACCGCACCTGGGTGTTCCTGGGCGATGGCTGCCTGATGGAAGGCATCTCGCATGAAGTCGCCTCGCTGGCCGGCACCTGGGGCCTGTCCAAGCTGGTCTGCTTCTGGGACGACAACCACATCTCCATCGACGGCAACACCGATGGCTGGTTCACCGACAACACCCCCGAGCGTTTCGAAGCCTATGGCTGGAACGTGGTGCGCGGCGTCGATGGCCACGATCCGGACAGCATCAAGGCCGCCATCGACAGCGCGCTGTCGCAGTTCGACAAGCCGACCCTGATCTGCTGCCGCACCACCATCGGCTTCGGTTCACCGAACAAGGCCGGCAAGGAATCCAGCCACGGCGCCCCGCTGGGCAAGGATGAGCTGGAAGCGACCCGCAAGCAGCTGGGCTGGCCGTACGGCCCGTTCGAGATTCCGGAAGAAATCTACGCCGGCTGGCGTGCCGGCGGTACCGGCACCCTGCGCCAGGCCGAGTGGGAACAGCAGTTCGACAAGTACGCCGCGCAGTTCCCGGCCGAAGCCGATGAGCTGATCCGTCGTTCCCACGGCGAGCTGCCGGCCGATTTCATCGCCAAGGCCGATGCCTACATCGCCCAGGTCCAGGCCGATGGCCAGACCATCGCCTCGCGCAAGGCCTCGCAGCTGGCGATCGAAGCGTTCGCGCCGCTGCTGCCGGAACTGGTGGGCGGTTCGGCTGATCTGGCGCACTCCAACCTGACCCTGTGGAAGGCCAGCAAGTCGGTCGCCACCGATGACCCGAACGCCAACTACGTGTACTACGGCGTGCGCGAGTTCGGCATGACCGCGATCGCCAACGGCCTGGCCCTGCATGGCGGGTTCATTCCGTTCGACGCCACCTTCCTGGTGTTCAGCGATTACGCCCGCAACGGCGTGCGCATGAGCGCGCTGATCCCGGCCCACGCGATCCACGTGTACACGCACGATTCGATCGGCCTCGGCGAAGACGGCCCGACCCACCAGCCGGTGGAACATCTGGCCTCGCTGCGCTATATCCCGAACAACGATGTGTGGCGCCCGTGCGATGCGGTCGAATCGGCGGTCAGCTGGAAGGCCGCGATCACCCGCAAGGACGGCCCGAGCTGCCTGGTGTTCAGCCGCCAGAACCTGCCGCACCAGCCGCGCAGCACCGAGCAGGTCGCCCAGATCGCGCGCGGTGGGTATGTGCTGGCCGATGCGGAAGGTGGCGTGCCGGACGTGATCCTGATCGGCACCGGTTCGGAAGTGGGCCTGGCCGTGACCGCCAAGGCGGAACTGGATGCCGCCGGCATCAAGACCCGCGTGGTGTCGATGCCGTCGACCGATGTCTTCGAGCGTCAGGACGCGGCGTACCGTGAGTCCGTGCTGCCCAACGCCGTGCGCAACCGCGTGGCCGTGGAAGCCGGCGTCACCGGTTTCTGGCGCCAGTACGTGGGCCTGGACGGTGCGGTGGTGGGTATCGATACCTTCGGTGCGTCGGCCCCGGCGGAGGCGCTGTACAAGCACTTCGGCATCACCGCCGAGCACGTCGTGGCTGCGGCCAAGGCGCAGCTGGCGAACTGATGGTGGCGCCGGGCGCTGCCCGGTAGCTGCAACGCGAAAGGCCGGGGATCTCCCCGGCCTTTCGCGTGTTGAAGGGCAAACACCACGCCCTCCTTGATCGAGTGTAGATCCGCGCATGGCGTGGATCTACACATCACCCGGCCGCAGTGCGCGCCAACCCCAGCCGCAGCAACCGCGCCTCGATGCGTTCGCCGAACGTCGTCGGCGCCTCCAGCCCCATCCGCTGCAGATAGGCCTGATCGCCATCGCCGGCGGGTTGCGTCACCGCTGACAGCACCGTGCGCAGCTTGGCCATCGGTGTCTGGGTGTTCTGCTTGAGCCAGCCCAAAGCTTTGACGAGATGCTGCTCGACCTCGGTGAAATCACTGCCCAGCGGATAGTCCGGCAGCAGGCCGGACTGGCGGAACGGTGCCAGCGCGGCACTGACGGCGGCGGCCGTGTTGCGCTGCCCATCACCGGTCGCGGTGAAACCAGTCGCCAGCTTCTTCGAGGCCTTCGCCTTGTCCAGCAAAGCGGCCTGGAACTGTGCATCGGTGATCGCAGCCATGGCGATCACGCAGTCCTCGTCGGTCATGTTGCGCAGGTCGGCGATGCCGTACTCGTTGATGTACAGATCGCGCAGATGCCGTGGGATCGTGGCGTGCCCGTAGTTCCAGCGCACGTTGGAGTGCAGGACGCCCTTGTCCTCGCGGGTGGCGCGGAAGATCAGCGCGCTGCGTGCACCGGGCAGGGCATGCGCCATCGCCACGAAGTTGTACTGGCCGCCCACGCCGGAGACCACGCGGCCGTCTTCCAGCGCATCGGAGACGGCGGCGCCGAGCGCGGTGGCCATCATGCAGGAGTTGAAGAAGCGCGCATCGCGGCGCTGCATGCGCTCCAGCGTTTCATCGCCGCCGTAGAGCTGGTTGATCTCGCTGATGCGGCGCATGCCGATCGCACTGCGTTCCTCATCGGGCAGGTCGCGCAGCCACTGGTAGAACTCCGGCGAGCCCAGGTAGAACGCGCCGTGCAGGTACTCGCCCTCGGCCTCGAGCGTGGCGTAATCGGTGGTCCACGCGGTGCCGTTCTCGATCCGCTGCAACAAGGCCAGATCGTCATGCACCTTGCGCCGGATCACCCCGGTCTGGACCAGCCGGCGGAAGCCTTCGTTGAGCATTTCGCTGCAGCCATACAGGCCGATCTCGAACGGCTCCAGGCCACCGCATTCCAGCACGGTCGGGTGGTTGGCCAGACCGGGATCCAGCGCCTGCAGAATCTGGCGGTAACGCGCATTGTCGGTATGCCGCAGCACCAGCGCATGGCTGAGCGCATCGGCCAGCGTGCCGATGCCGATCTGCAGCGTGCCGCCATCGCGCACCAGCGTGCTGGCGTACAGGCCGATCGCGTAGTCGGCATCGCTGACCGGTTGGCGGGGCAGGCCGAACAGCGCCGGGTAGGGCCCCGGGGGCGTGATCACCAGATCGAAGAACGACACATCCACCGTGGCCGAGCCGGCCAGATAGGGCAGCTGCGGATCGATCTCGGCGATCATCAGCGGGCGTGGCAGCCCGCGCGCGACCATCGCATCCAGTGTGTCCTGGGTGATGTCGTTGTTGCACGACAGCGACAGGCGCCGATCATTCGCGCGCATCGCTACTTTCTGCACGATTGCATGCGGCGCGCGCTGCGCCACCGCATCGGCGGCGTGCGTGTAGTTCAGGCTGGTGTAGCTGCGCTGGGCCTGCGAGGAATTCAACAATGCGCCGGACTGCATGTAGAACTCTTCCACCTGCACATGCGACGGCAGCTGATCGCGCACCATTGCATCGGCGTAGGCCAGCCGCGGGAAGTCCTCACCGAAATGACGCTCGGCGAACGGCTTCATGAAGCGTGCTTCCAGCCCGGCACCGCCGCGCGGCGGGTTCAGTGACAGCGCGGTATACAGCTGCAGCGGCCGCGAGGCGTCGTTTTCCACACGGGCATACAGGGCGTTGAGCAGCCGGTGCGGCTTGCCCAGGGCGAGTGGGGCGCCAATGCGCAGGGGGCCATCGACCCGCTGCAGCAGCCAGTCGACGGCGGCGTCCAGGTCGGTCAGGTGTTCGGTCATGCGGCGCTATCCTGCGAAATCATGCGGGTCATTACAGCATTTCCGGTTTGAACAGACGGCGACGCGAGACTTCATCGAATGGTCGGTAGCGTCTCATCGAGGGCTCCGTGGGGCATGCGCCGATGCTGGCAGCGGCTGCATGAACCGGCCGTCGAAGGGTTGACACCGGTGCTGATTACGGGCGTAATCGAATCGTCGATTACGGATGTAAATGATGAGCCAGATCAGTGAAGCCGAAGCCGTGGTGATGGAGGTGCTGTGGCGCAGCCACCCGCTGGGCGCCGACGAGGTGGTCGCCGCGCTGGCCAGCCGGGACTGGGCCGAGCCCACCATCAAGACCCTGCTCAACCGGCTGCTGACCAAGGGCGCGATCAGCGCCGGCCGTGAGGGGCGCCGGTATCTGTACTCGCCGGTGCTGCAGCGCCAGGCCTGGGTGGCCGAGCAGAGCGAAGGCTTCCTGGGCCGTGTCTTCGACGGCCGCATCGCGCCACTGGTGGCGCATTTCAGCCAGCGCGGCGAGCTCAGCGCGCAGGACATCGCCGAACTGAAGCAGCTGATCCAGGCGCTGGACCATGACTGAGCTGCTCGATGGACTGCTGCAGGCCAGCGTATGGCTGTCGGTGGCGACGCTGGTAGTGGCCGCCGCCAGGCCCCTGCTGCTGCGCCTGGGGGGCGCAGCGCTGGCCTACCGCAGCTGGTGGTTGCTGCCGCTGATGCTGATTGTCCCGTACCTGCCGGTGCCGCCGCTGACGATCACCGAGACCGCCCCGGTGATGGCCATGGCCTCGGCCCTGCGCGCGCCGGCCGTGCCCACCGACGCCTCGCAGTGGCCGCTGCTGCTGTTGACGGTGTGGCTGCTGGGCGCGGTGGCGATGGCTGGCATCAGTTGGCGCGCGCAGCGCCGCTTCGAGCATGCCCTGGGCGCGCTGCAGCCGCGCACGGATGGCAGCTGGCAGGCCAGTGGCGACCCGGGCCTGCCGGCGCTGGTTGGGCTGTGGCGGCCGCGGATCGTGGTGGGCCCGGACTTCGAGCAGCGCTTCAGCCCCGCCGAGCAGGACCTGATCCTGCGTCACGAACAGAGCCATCGCCGCCATGGCGATCCCTGGGCGAACGCCGCGCTGGCCGCGCTGCGTTGCGTGTTCTGGTTCCACCCGTTGCTGCCGTGGGCGGCGCGCCGCTTCCTGCGTGACCAGGAACTGGCCTGCGACGCGCGCACGGTCGATCCGCATCCGGCCCTGCGCCGGCTCTACGCCAACGCGCTGCTCAAGGCGCAGTTGGTCCACCCGGTTGCACCGATGGCCTGCCACTGGCGCAGCCAACCGATGTTGAAGGAGCGTATTGCCATGTTGAAGGAACACAAGCGGAAGGCATTGCCGTGGATGACCGGCCAAGTGCTGGTGGTCGGGCTGTGTGTCGGGCTGGGCACCGTGGCGTGGGCCAGCCAGGGCGGCGCGGGTGCCGAGCCGGCGCAGGCCAAAGCGGCAACGAGCGATGTGGGCGCGCAGGCCCGTGACCTGACGCCGCCGACGTATCCCAAGGCGGCGTTCGATCAGGGCATTTCCGGCAGCGTGATGTTGCGCGTGGAGGTCGATGCGGCTGGCAAGCCGGGCGATGTCCGGGTACTCAGTTCGACACCGGCCGGCGTGTTCGACGAGGCCTCGATCGCTGCAGCCAAGCAATGGACGTTCGAACCGGCGCGCCGGAATGGACAGGCCGTTGCCTCGGCGTTGAAGATTCCGATGACATTCGAACTCGATGCGTCGGACCCGACGCTGTGAAGCGGGGGCCGCTGGCCGTGGTCCTGGCGATGCTGGTGGCAGGCTGTGCCAGTCACCCCTCGTCGACCACGGTGGACACGCGTGCCGAGAACGTGGATCACCAGCGTCTGGATCCGAACGTCGGCGCTCAGGGGAGCGGAAAGGTGGAGACGTATCAGCTGGGGCCGACCGAAGGTTACCGGATGCCGCAGCTCAATGCGGGGCCGGACCCGGCGGTCGGTGATCGCGATCCGCGCCGCGCGCTGGCACCGACGACGGTGTGCCTGCAACTGGTGATCGATGCGGAAGGCAAGGTCGAACGCAGTCTGCCAGTGATCGATCGCAGTGACTGTGCCGCCGGCAATGCGCCGGAGAACGCGCCCCTCATGCAGGCTGCCCAGGAAGCGGTGGCGATGTGGCGCTTTGTGCCCGCGGCCGTCTGTCATTTCACTCCGCAGCGCGTGCCGACGGATCGGGGCAACTGCGAGGGCGCCGAGCGCATCGAACCGGTGCCGGTAAGTCTGCTGTACGGCTTCACGTTCGAGATCGTGAAAGGGCAGCACGTGGTGCGCCGGCAAGGACGCTGAACAGGTAAGGCGTACTGTGCCAACCGGGCAATAAGGGGTGCCGGCCAGCGGCCGGCGCTACCTTTCCGGACCGCCCTGTATGTTCGCCTTCACCGAAGGCTCCATCAGCTTCGGTTCGGCCAGCGTGGCATCGCGCGCCTGGCGCGTGGCGACAAACTCGGCTTCGCTGACGCCGTCATGCAGGTGGATGTTGTGCGCGCGCTGCGCGCCGATCGTGGTCTGATTGGCGACCTCGCGGCCCCCTGGGCCGTAGTCGTGACAGATGAACACACGGGTCGCATCGGGCAATGCCAACATCCGTTGGATCGAGCGGTACAGCTGCGCCGCGTCACCGCCCGGGAAGTCGCAGCGAGCGGTGCCGCCGTCGGGCATGAACAGCGAGTCGCCGGTGAACAGCGCATCGCCGATGCGATAGGCGACGCTGTCGCTGGTGTGCCCCGGCACTGCGATCACTTCGGTGTCGATATCACCGAGGGTGAAGCGCTCGCCATCGGCGAACAGATGGTCGAACTGCGAGCCATCGGTCGGTACATCCAGCGCGTAGCGTGGCGCGAAGGTGCGCTGCACCTGCACGATGCCCTGGCCCATCGCCAGCGTCGCATCCGGCCACTGGGATTTCAGCCAGCGCCCGGCGCTGACATGGTCGGCGTGGGCATGGGTGTCCAGCAGCCAGCGCACCTGCAGGCCGTGCCCGCGCACATGCGCAAGCAACGGCTGCAGCGGCCCGGCGCCGAGTGCATCGGTGTCCGGGTCGTAATCCAGCACCGGGTCGATCACCGCCGCCTGCAACGTCGCCGGGTCATGCACCACGTAGCTGAAGGTGTGGCTGTCCGGGTGGAAGAAACTGGCGACGTGCAGTGACATGGTGCAGACCTCAGCGTTTGCCCAGGGTGTCGTTGAGCAGCACGGCCAAGCGTTCACCGGCCACGCGCAGCTCGCGCTCGGCGACCGGGCGGTAGGTCGCCGCATAGCTGGGGCCCAGCGTACGCTTGTCCGGGTAAACGCCAGGTGCAATGGCGATCCGGCAGCTGGCTTCGGCCCACTGCGCGGCGTCGACAGTGATGTTGGAGCGCTTGCCGAATGCGGGCTTGGGCAGGGCGAGGAGGCGCTTGAGGTACTGGTCGTCATCCAGCGTCTGCTCGTTCAGCATGCCGCTGTCCCACAGCGAGTGCAGGTTGGTACCGCGGTTGTTGAACTGCACCTGGAAATCGTTGCCACCCTTGTCGTGGCCGTAGCCGGCATGCATCGGCTGGTGGATGTCGCCGGCGAAATGCACGACGAACTTCAGCGCCTGCGCGCGCTCTGCATCGGACTTGCTGCGGTCGCCGAGAATCGCGGTCTGTACCTTCAGCGCCTCCACCACGCAGTTGCCGTTCTTGCAGTGCTTCTGCACTTCATAGTGGCAATCGTCTTCGCCGATGTTGACGTAATGCCAGCCGGCCGAGCGCTTGCCCAGATCCGGATCCTTGGCGCGCAGCTGATCGGCCCAAGGGGCGATGGCGTGCAGTGTCGGGTCCGGCTCGGCGGCGAGCAGACGGTCAACCTCGGCTTGGGTCTGCGGGGTCAGCCGGGTCTCGGCGATCCGCGCCACCAGGCGGTGGCCCTGTGCGCCCCAGGCCAGGGCATCGGTGGAAACGAAGGTGAGGGCCAGCGCGAGGGCGGTGGCCGGGAGCAGGGAAGGCATTTTCATCCGCGGCATTCTAGCGGGCCGGCCGCGCGCGGGCTTGCCGGGATCTGGCCGGCTGCAGCGTCCGGCGGCTTGCGCTAGGCTCGCCGGGTCCCCGCATCGGGCGGAATCCGGAGGTCCCCATGGCCCACATCGTTGGCCTGATCGGCGGCATGAGCTGGGAAAGCTCGGCCCACTATTACCGCCTGATCAACGCGCACGTGCGCGACACCTTGGGCGGCCTGCACTCGGGCCGGATCCTGCTGTGGTCGTTCGATTTCGCCGAGATCGAGGCACTGCAGCATGCCGGCGACTGGGACACCGCGACCCAGCGGATGATCGATGCGGCCCAGCGCCTGCAGGGCGCGGGTGCGACGGCCATCGTGATCTGCACCAACACCATGCATCGCATGGCCGACGCGGTGCAGGCGGCGATCCCGATTCCCCTGCTGCACATCGCCGATCCCACGGCCGAGGCGATCAAGGCCGCCGGGCTGCAACGGGTGGGGTTGCTGGGCACGGCGTTCACCATGGAGCAGGATTTCTACACGGGGCGGCTCACGCAGGCGCATGGCCTGGAGGTGCTGATTCCCGAGGCCGATGACCGCGCGGCGGTGCATCGGATCATCTATGGCGAGCTGGTGAAGGGGCAGGTGCTGCCGGCCTCGCGCGAGACCTACCGGGCGGTGATGCAGCGACTGGTGGATCGCGGTGCGCAGGGCATCATCCTGGGCTGCACGGAGATCATGCTGCTGGTCGGCGCGCAGGATGCAACGGTGCCGGTGTTCGATACGACCACGCTGCATGCGCAGGCGGCGGCGCGGCATCTGTTGGCCGAATGAGCCAAAAAAAACCCCGGCCGAAGCCGGGGAAACTGTCTTGCTGCGAGGGTGTTGCCTTGTTGGGTTCTGATCCGCCGATCAGAACTTGAACACGTACGACACGCCGTAGGCGAGCGGGTCGATGTTGACGGTGCCGATCTTTTCACCGTTGAGCTTGACCTTGCTGTCGATGTCCATCCAGCGCACATCAACGCGCAGCGAGCCCTTGTCGTTGATCGCGAAATCCAGGCCGGCATGGGCGGCCAGGCCCCAGGAGTCTTCCATCTTCAGCGTGCTGCCAGCCAGCGCGCCGCCGGTCTTCTCGCTGAAGAACGTGGTGTAGTTGATGCCGGCGCCCAGGAACGGGGAGACCTTGCCCTTGCTGTTGAAGTGATACTGCAGCGACACCACCGGCGGCAGGTGCTTGGTGCTGCCCACGTTGCCCAGGCCGGCGATGTTGATGTCGTGCTTGAACGGCAGCGCGGCCAGGAGCTCGATGCCCAGGTTGTCGGCGATGAAGTACTCACCGGTGATGGTCGGCTTGATGTCGTTGTCCACATCGACCTTCAGCGTGCCGCCGGCCAGCGAGCCGTTGTTGGACTTCGGGGCGACCTGGTGCACGCCGGCACCGATCGTCCAGTCACCCTTGGACTGGGCCATGGCGGGGGCGGCGGCCAGCGCCAGGGCGGCGGCCAGGCTGGAGAGCAGGAGGGGGGAGGTCTTGCGCATGAGACGGTCTCGTGGCGGGTTGGAATGGCGCCAGTTTTCCCGTCCATGCGCCTGCGCGCCTTGATCCGGATCAATCCGGGTATTTACCGTTGTAACCGGTTCCCATTCGTCTTCCCCGGGCCGGGCCGGTTCCGGCCCTGCTAGAATGAACGCCCCTTTCCATCGGCGCCGCACCGTCGCGGCTGCAGGAGCTTGTGAACATGGCAATCAAGGTTGGCATCAACGGTTTCGGTCGCATCGGGCGCAACGTACTGCGCTCGGCCGTGCTGAACTTCGGCAATGACATCGAAATCGTCGCCATCAACGATCTGCTGGAGCCGGACTACCTGGCGTACATGCTGAAGTACGACTCCGTGCATGGCCGCTTCAAGGCCGATGTGGAAGTCTCCGGCAACGACCTGCTGGTCAACGGCAAGAAGATCCGCCTGACCCAGGAACGCGACCCGGCCAACCTGAAGTGGGACGAGGTCGGCGTGGACGTCGTCATCGAATCCACCGGCCTGTTCCTGACCAAGGAAACCGCGCAGAAGCACATCGACGCGGGCGCCAAGAAGGTGATCCTGTCGGCACCGTCGAAGGACGACACCCCGATGTTCGTGTTCGGCGTGAACGACAAGACCTATGCCGGCCAGGCGATCGTCTCCAACGCGTCGTGCACCACCAACTGCCTGGCCCCGCTGGCCAAGGTCATCAACGACAAGTGGGGCATCAAGCGTGGCCTGATGACCACCGTGCACGCCGCGACCGCCACCCAGAAGACCGTCGATGGCCCGTCCAACAAGGACTGGCGCGGTGGCCGTGGCATCCTGGAAAACATCATCCCGTCCTCCACCGGTGCGGCCAAGGCCGTCGGCGTGGTGATCCCGGAATTGAACAAGAAGCTGACCGGCATGAGCTTCCGCGTGCCGACCTCGGACGTGTCGGTGGTCGATCTGACCGTCGAGCTGGAAAAGGAAGCCACCTACGCCGAGATCTGCGCTGAAGTGAAGGCGCAGAGCGAAGGCGCGCTGAAGGGCATCCTGGGCTACACCGAAGACAAGGTCGTGGCGACCGACTTCCGCGGTGAAACCCACACTTCGGTGTTCGACGCCGATGCCGGCATCGCGCTGGACAGCACCTTCGTCAAGCTGGTGTCGTGGTACGACAACGAATGGGGCTACTCCAACAAGTGCCTGGAAATGGTCAAGGTCGTCGCGGCGTAAGCCAGCGCTGCCCTGCGTCATTCCACAGACCCCGGCCCCGTGCCGGGGTCTGTCGTTTCAGGGGCGCCCGCCAGGGCGTGATCCCGCGTGTGCCGCCGATCCTTTAGCATGGCCCGCGTGCCCTGGCACTGCGCCTGCCGGGTGCAGCCGGGGCGACCTCTTGAGGATGGCCTGGAATGGAAGCTCTGATTGTCCTGCTGGTGCTGGTACTGCTGGCGATCCCGCTGCTGCTGATCGTGGCGCTGGTGATGATCGCCGGCCTGCGCCGCCGCGTCGCCGCGCTGGAGCAACGCGCGGCAGGCTCGGCCTGGGACGCCACGCCGGCACCCGCCGCGCCCGAACGGCCGCTGCGCTGGGCCGACATTGCGTCGGTCGACACCGTGTCCCCGCCGTTGGATGCCGCGCCGCGCACACCGGACGCGTCACCCATTGCGGTGACTGCCCCCGCTGCCCGCGTTGCGCCACTGGACGAACCGGCGCAGCCGCCCCCGCTGCCGCCCCGGTCTGCACCACCGCCGGCACCTGCCGCACCTCAGGGACCGGGCATCGGCGAGCGCATCATCGGCACCCTCAAACAGTGGTTCACCGAGGGCAATGTGCCGGTCAAGATCGGCATGCTGGTGCTGCTGGCCGGTGTGGCCGCGCTGCTCAAGTACGCCAGCGACCAGGGCTGGTTGAACGCACCGATCGAGCTGCGCCTGGCCGCCATCGCGCTGGCGGCGCTGGCCGGGCTGGTGTTCGGCTGGGTGCAGCGCGATACCCGGCACCTGTTCGCGCTGGCGCTGCAGGGCGGGGCAATCGGCATCCTGCTGCTGACCATTTTCGCCGCGTTCAAGCGCTATGACCTGATCCCCCCCGCGCCGGCGTTCGCGCTCAGCGTGCTGCTGATCGCCGGCATGGGCGTGCTGGCGGTGGTGCAGAACTCGCGCACGCTGGCCGTGCTCGGCATCCTGGCCGGCTTCATGGCGCCGATCTGGCTGTCCACCGGCAGCGGCAATCATGTCGCGCTGTTCTCGTATTACGCGGTGCTCAATGCGGCGATCCTGGCGATTGCCTGGTGGCGACCGTGGCGCGCGCTGAACCTGCTCGGCTTTGTCTTCACCTTCGGCATCGGTACCGCCTGGGGCGTGCTCCAGTACAGCCCGGACAAGTTCGCCAGCACCGAGCCGTTCCTGCTGCTGTTCTTCGCCTTCTACCTGCTGATTCCGATCCTCTATGCGCGCCGGCAGCGTGCGGAGAAACGCGATCTGATCGATGGCAGCCTGGTGTTCGGTACGCCGCTGATCGCGTTTTCGTTGCAGGCCGGTCTGCTGCACGACGATCGCCTGCTGCTGGCGTTGTGCTCGCTGGCACTGGCCGCGTTGTATGCGGGATTGGCGTGGGTGCTGATCAAGCGCGAGCGCTATGCCGCACTGGGTCAGTCGCATGCGGTGCTCGCGGTGGGCTTTGCGACGCTGGCGGTGCCGCTGGCGCTGTCTGCACGGGCCACCGCCAGCGTGTTCGCGCTGGAAGGGGCGGCCCTGGCCTGGCTGGGGCTGCGACAGCAGCGCTGGCTGCCGCAGGTCACCGGTGCGTTGTTGACCCTGGGCGCGGCGTTCGGCTTCGTGGTCGGCGCCGATTACTGGCATCTGGACGCCACGGCCATCGCCAACCCGACCTTCATGAGCGGCCTGCTGCTGGCGGTGGCTGGTTTCGCGGCGGCCTTCAGCTATCGCCGCGCGCAGCAGCAGTCGCCGGCCATCGTGTACTACCTGTGGGGCTTGCTGTGGTGGCTGGGCAGTATCAGCCACGAGATCCTGCGCTTCGTCGCCCACCGCAGCGAGCCCGATGCGCTGCTGATCGCCGCGGCCGTCACCGGTTGGCTGGCCGCCGAGATGCATCGGCGCTGGCCGGCACGCGCACTGGTGCTCACCACGCTGGCGATGGTGCTGGCTGCGTTCCCGTTGGCGCTGTGGCAGGCCGATGTGCATGACCAGCCGTTCGCCGGTTATGGCGCACTGGCCTGGGCGGTGTTCGCGCTGCTGGGCGTGCGCAGCCTGTGGTGTCTGCGCGCAGGCGACGACCGCACGTCGCTGGCGGCGCAGTTCCTGTGGTGGTTGCTGTGGCCGTCCGTGGTGTCGCTGGCCTGCCTGTG
The DNA here is from genome assembly GCF_029959485.1 of Stenotrophomonas sp. PS02301. Classification (NCBI taxonomy): domain Bacteria; kingdom Pseudomonadati; phylum Pseudomonadota; class Gammaproteobacteria; order Lysobacterales; family Lysobacteraceae; genus Stenotrophomonas; species Stenotrophomonas sp. PS02301. The sequence continues at coordinate 22,968 of NZ_JASCOO010000010.1, read as the reverse complement.
GCTGGCCGACCGTTTCGCGCTGGCACAGGGTTGGGGCCTGGCCCTGATGCTGTTGCCGTGGCTGCTCGTCACCGCCGTGGCGCTGTTGCGCTGGCGCTGGCTGACGGTGCCGCTTGGCGAACGCTTCGATCCGATGCGCACGCCGCTGCAGGGCACGTTGTTCGCGGTGCTTGGCGTGAGCTGGGCGGGCCTGTTGCTGGTCCCGGCCGGCGCAGCACCGCTGCCGTGGCTGCCGCTGCTCAACCCGGTGGAACTGGCGCAGCTCGCCGTTCTGGTGCTCGCTGCGCGCTGGCTGTGGTCTGCGCAGGCGCCGGATGGCCTGCGTGCGATGCGCATACCGGTGCTGGCGATTGCCGGCTTCGTCGCCCTGACCAGCATCACCCTGCACGCCGTGCATCACTGGGGCGGGGTGCCGTGGAACGAGCGCTTGTGGTCTTCGACCCTCGCCCAGACCAGCCTGACCGTGGTGTGGAGCGTGCTCGGCGTGATCAGCTGGGTGTGGGGCTCGCGCCGCGGGCAACGCGTGCTGTGGCTGGTCGGCGCGGTGCTGATGGGCGTGGTGCTGGCCAAGCTGGTGCTGATCGACCGCCAGCACCTAGGCAACCTGTTGGGCATTTCTTCTTTCATCGCCTACGGCCTGCTGTGCACGGTCGTGGGCTATCTGGCACCGGCGCCGCCGCGCGCGCCGGACCCCGCCGTGGAGCCGCAGTCTTGATGACCTTTCGCCCGCTGATCCTCTTCACCGCGCTGGCGCTTCCGGCGCTGGCCCAGGCCCAGGCCGCCGATGACCGCCAGGCCTATCGCCAGCAATGGCCGCTGCAGCTCGCGCAGCCGCAGGCCGGTGCCTACCGGCTGACGCTCGACGATGGCGTCTACCGCACCGCGGTGTCGCCACGCCTGGCCGACGTGCAGGTGTTCAACGCACAAGGCCAGGCACTGCCTTCGGCGCTGCTGGCTGCCGATCAGCCACTGGCGCAGGCGCCACAATGGCAGACGCTGTCCTGGTTCCCATTGCCGCCGATGGCCGGTACCTCCGGCGATGATCTGCAGCTGCTGACCGAGCGCAATACCGACGGCAGCGTGCGCCGGGTGGAAGCGCGGCTGGGACGCGGTGGCGCGGCCGGGCAACCGGCCGGCTGGCTGATCGACGCCAGCGCGCTGAAGACCGGCGTGCAGGCGCTGCGCCTGGACTGGCAGACACAGTCGCCACTGCAGGCGCGCGTTCGCGTGGAGATGAGCAACGATCTGCGCGATTGGCTGCGCATCGCCGACGATGTGCCGCTGGTGGACCTGCAGCACGAAGGCCGCCGCCTGCAGCAGCGCCGCATCGAGATCGCGCGCCAGGCCAAGTACTTCCGGATCCTGCCGATCGGCGCCGATGCCTTGCCGGCGCTGTCCACGGTGCAGGCCGAGTTGGCGCCGGCCGCGCAGGCGATCGCGTGGCGCTGGCAGTCGCTGACCGGTACCGCCGGCAAACCTGGCGAGTTCGAGTATCAGCTGGAAGGGCGCTTCCCGATCGCGCAGGCCGATATCGCCACCGCCGACAACAGCGTGGTGCAGTGGACGCTGTTGAGCCGCGACGATGCCGATCAACCGTGGCAGGTGCGCGCCGGCCCGTGGGTGGCCTATCAGCTGCAGGACGCCGCCGACCGTCGCCAATCGCAGACCCAGCCACTGGCACGCAGTACGCGTGATCGTTACTGGAAGCTGGTGGCCGGCCAGCCGCAGTCGATGCCGGCACCGACGCTCAAGCTTGGCTACCAGCCCGAAGCGCTGGTGTTCCTCAGCCAGGGCGAGCCGCCGTTTGCGGTGGCCGCCGGCAGCGTGCGTGCCGAGCGCCAGGATGCGCCGGTGGCCACGGTGATCGCGCAGCTGCGCGAGCAGCATGGCGCGCAGTGGCAACCGGCGCAGGCAAGCGTGCAGGGCGCACCGGAAGTGCTCGCTGGCGATGCCGCAGTGGCCCCGCAGCGTGACTGGAAACAGTGGCTGCTGTGGGCGCTGCTGGTGATCGGCGTGCTGATCGTCGGTGGCTTCGCGGTCAGCCTGCTGCGCCAGCCGCGTCTTAACGGGGACGGGGGTAGTTAAGCGCGCTTAACTACCTCCGTCCCTGTTATGGATTTGCGATGCACCCGCGCAGCCGGGACAATGATCGTCTGCGCCGCACGGCGCCCTTCCTTCTTCAGAGCCAAAGAGTTGCTTATGTCCATCGTTCGCATGACCGACCTCGATCTCTCCGGCAAGCGCGTGCTGATCCGCCAGGATCTGAACGTGCCGATCGACAACGGCCAGATCACTTCCGAGCAGCGCATCACCGCGTCGCTGCCGACGCTGAAGCTGGCGCTGGAGAAGGGCGCCGCCGTGATGGTGACCTCGCATCTGGGGCGTCCGAAGGAAGGCGTGTGGAGTGAAGCCGAATCGCTGGCCCCGGTGGCGCTGCGCCTGTCGCAGCTGCTGGGTGTCCAGGTGCCGCTGGTGCGTGATTGGGTCGATGGCGTGGACGTCGCACCGGGTTCCATCGTGCTGCTGGAAAACTGCCGCATGAATGTCGGCGAAGGCAAGGACGATGAAGCGCTGGCGAAGAAGTACGCCGCGCTGTGCGATGTGTTCGTCATGGATGCCTTCGGCACCGCGCACCGCGCGCAGGCCTCCACCCACGGCGTGATCCGCTTCGCTCCGGTCGCCGCTGGCGGTCCGCTGCTGATGGCCGAACTGGACGCGCTGGCCAAGGCGCTGCTCGCCCCGGCCCCGCCGCTGCTGGCGATCGTGGCCGGCAGCAAGGTCAGCACCAAGCTCGAACTGCTCTCCAGCCTGGTCGGCAAGGTCGATCAGCTGATCGTCGGCGGTGGCATCGCCAACACCTTCATCGCGGCCGCCGGTTACCCGGTCGGCAAGTCGCTGTATGAGCCGGACCTGCTGGACACCGCCAAGAAGATCGTGGCCGATGCCAAGGCGCGTGGCGCGGACATCCCGCTGCCGACCGACGTGGTCGTGGCCAAGCAGTTCCTGCCGGACGCCGACGCCACGGTGAAGGCCGTCGCCGACGTGGCCGAGGATGACCTGATCCTGGATATCGGCCCGGACACGGCCCAGCACTACGCGGGCCTGATCGCCAAGGCCGGCACCGTGGTCTGGAACGGCCCGGTCGGCGTGTTCGAGTTCGAGGCCTTCAGCCATGGCACCGAAGCGCTGGCCCGTGCCATCGCGGCCTCGCCGGCGTTCTCGATCGCCGGCGGCGGCGACACCCTGGCCGCGGTGGACAAGTACGACATCGCGGGCGAGGTGAGCTACATCTCCACCGGTGGCGGCGCGTTCCTGGAGTTCCTGGAAGGCAAGACCCTGCCGGCCGTCGCCGCGCTGGAGGCCCGCGGCTCGTGAGCCGCGATGTGCTGTTCTTCGATCTCGACGGCACGCTGATCGATTCGGCCGTCGGGATCACCGGGTGCGTGGCGCATGCGCTCACGCAGATGGGCCAACCGGTCCCGCCACAGGCCGAACTGCGGCGCTGGATCGGGCCGTCGTTGCGCACCAGCTTCGCGCCGTTGTTCAACGATCCGGCCCAGGTCGAACAGGCGGTGACGTATTACCGCGAGCGCTTCGACGTGGTCGGCTGGCGCGAGCATGAGGTCTACCCGCGGATCGGCCAGGTCGTGCAGGCCTTGAAGGATCGCGGCCATCGGCTGGCGATCGTCACCGCCAAGAACGAGCCGCACGCCCGGCGCATCGTCGAGCACCTGCCGTTCGGTCACTGCTTCGAGGACGTGATCGGCGCGAGCCCGGATGGCAGCCGCAGCGAGAAGCCGCAGCTGGTGGCCGAGGCCCTGCGCCGGCTGTCGCTGACCCCGGCGCAGTGCTGGATGATCGGCGACCGGCGCATGGATATCGAAGGCGCGCGTCATCACGGGCTGCGCAATATCGGCGTGTTGTGGGGCTTCGGCGGTGCCGAAGAGCTCACAGCGGCCGGGGCGGCGCACCTCGCGCAGGCACCGGACGACCTGCTCACCCTGATCGATTGAGGGCCGCGGCGGCGATCCGTACGCCGCCGCATGTCCTGCGCAAAGCCCCGCCGCGATTGGCGCTGGCCGGCGGGCGGTCAGATGACTGTCCGCCCGGTCGTCTCGGGCTGTCTGCAGGACAACGGTGAAACCCAAGCGTGCCAGCGGTGTAATCGTATTCATGGGACGTGATGGGTGTGCTAATTTCACTCCTTTAACGGGAGCCCATTAACCATGATTGAGCGTCAGCGTCGCACCAAGATCCTTGCCACCCTCGGACCGGCGACCGACCCGCCGGGCGTGCTGGAGGATCTCTTCCGCGCCGGCGTGAACGTGGTTCGCCTCAACTTCAGCCACGGTGACCCGTCCGGCCAGGCCAAGCGCGCTGCCGATGTACGTGCCGCCGCCGCCCGCGTGGGCGTGGAAGTGGGCATCCTGGCCGATCTGCCGGGCCCGAAGATCCGCATCGAGCGTTTCGCCGAAGGCAAGATCAAGCTCAAGGCGGGCGACCGCTTCGACCTGGTCGCCTCACCGAACGCACCGGCCGGCGACACCACCCAGGTGGGCGTGAGCTACCTCGGCCTGCCGCAGGACGTGGTGGCCGGTGACATCCTGCTGCTCGACGATGGCCTGATGCAGCTGCAGGTCACCGAAGTGCAGGGCGAGCGCATCATCAACACCGTGCTCAACGATGGCGTGCTGTCCGACCGCAAGGGCCTGAACAAGCAGGGCGGTGGCCTGTCGCTGGGCGCTCTGACCGAGCGCGACAAGGAACTGATCGGCATCGTGGCCAAGATCGGCGTGGATTTCATCGCCGTCTCCTTCTGCCGCAATGCGCAGGACATGAACGACGCGCGCGAGATCGCCGAGTCGCACGGCTGCTACGCCGCGCTGGTTTCCAAGATCGAGCGCACCGAAGCGATCGACAACCTGGAAGAGATCGTCGACGCCAGTGACGTGGTCATGGTCGCGCGTGGCGATCTGGGCGTGGAAATCGGCGATGCCGAACTGCCGGGCCTGCAGAAGAAAATCATCAAGGCCTCGCTGGCGCAGAACAAGGTGGTGATCACCGCCACCCAGATGCTGCAGTCGATGGTCGAAAGCCCGATCCCGACCCGCGCCGAAGTGCTGGACGTGGCCAACTCGGTCATCGACGGTACCGATGCGGTGATGCTCTCGGCCGAAACCGCCGCGGGCATGTACCCGGTCAAGGCGGTCGAAGCGATGGCGCGTATCTGCCTCGGTGCCGAACGCCAGTTCCAGACCGAGACCGATTTCGGCGCCTCGCCGCGCAATCTGGAACGTGCCGACCAGGCGATCGCCATGGCCACCATGTTCCTGTCCCAGCACGTAGGCGTGCGCGCGATCGTGGCGATGACCGAATCCGGTGGCACCGCGCGGTACCTGTCGCGCTTCCGTGCCTCGGCACCGGTGTTCGCGGTGACCCGCCATGACGGCGCCCGCCGCCAGATGGCGCTGATGCGCGATGTGTTCCCGATCAACTTCGACAGCCGCGGCCTGACCCCGCGCGAAGCCGCGCGCGGCAGCATCCGCCTGCTGTTCGAAGCGAACCAGCTGCAGAGCGGCGACCGCGTCGTCTTCACCAGCGGCGAGCACATGGAAACCCATGGCGCCACGAACACGCTGCGCCTGCTGGAAGTGGGCGAAGACGGCCGTGCGAGCGGCCTGGGCGAACTCTAAGGGTACGCGTCATCGCATACGCGCTGTCGCCCCACGGTTTGCGCTGCAAACCGTGGGCCCCTTCTTACCATCTCCCAGACCCCCGCCGCTTCGCGGCCGCCCCCTCACTCAGGGGGCTTTCCCCCAGACACATTCGCTCCCCTGGCCCCGTTTAGGGATGGAATCGTTTCCAGATTCCGTGGACGGTCAGTTCACGGGAGGCGGGGTCTATAATTGGGGTTTTCCCGCACCCGCCACAGGAAGTACATGAGCATCGAACAGCTGGCTGAAACCGCACAGGCCATGGTCGCCCCGGGCAAGGGCATCATCGCGATCGACGAATCCACCGGCACCATCGGCAAGCGCTTCGCCAGCGTCGGTCTGGAGAACACCGAGGAGAACCGTCGCGCCTACCGCGAACTGCTGCTCACCACGCCCAAGCTGAACGAGCACATCTCCGGCGCGATCCTGTACGACGAGACCATCCGTCAGTCCACCAAGGACGGCGTCCCGTTCGCCAAGTACATGGCGGCCCAGGGCATCATCCCGGGCATCAAGGTCGACAAGGGTGCGCATGCCCTGGCCGGCTGCCCGGGCGAGCTGGTCACCGAAGGCCTGGACGGCCTGCGCGAGCGCCTGCAGGAGTACTACAAGCTGGGTGCGCGCTTCGCCAAGTGGCGTGCAGTCATCAACATCGGTGAAAGCATCCCGTCGGGCACCTGCATCGAGTCCAATGCCCACGCGCTGGCCCGTTATGCGGCGCTGTGCCAGGAATGCGGCCTGGTGCCGATGGTCGAGCCGGAAGTAATCATGGACGGCGACCACGACATCGAGACCTGCTACGAAGTCACCGAAGCCACCCTGCGTTCGCTGTTCGACGCGCTGTACCAGCAGAACGTGCTGCTTGAAGGCACCATCCTGAAGGCCTCGATGGTCATCTCCGGCAAGGGCTGCGAAGAGCAGGCCGACGTCGAGGAAGTGGCCGAGTCGACCGTGATGTGCCTCAAGAGCACCGTGCCGGCGATCCTGCCGGGCGTGGTGTTCCTGTCCGGTGGCCAGAGCGATGAGCAGTCCACCGCGCATCTGAACGCCATGAACCAGATGGGCAACCTGCCGTGGCCGCTGAGCTTCTCCTACGGCCGCGCCATGCAGCAGGCCGCGCTGAAGCTGTGGGCCAAGGACACCAAGGCCAACGTTGCCAAGGCGCAGCAGACGATCTTCGATCGCGCCAAGGAAAACGGCCAGGCCGCCCTGGGCAAGTGGAACGGCTGATTCACGCCTGACCACCGTCAACGGAAACGCCGGCCTTGTGCCGGCGTTTTTGTTTGCGCGGTGGTCTGCTCAGTGCGCCGCCGCCGCCGGCGGCAACCCGAGCGCCAGTGGCGCGAAGATCGCCGAGGTTGACGGTTCGACCGGCTGACCCAGCGCGGCCAGCGCCGACTGGTAGGCCTTGTACGTCGCCGCGTTGTAGGCCACCAGGATGATCCGGCGCGGCTGGCGATGCGAGCGCTGCCAGGTCAGGGTTTCGGTGGCGGCGATGTGGGCGGCCTGGTGCAGCGGATAGCCGAACACGCCGCAGCTGATCGCCGGGAAGGCGATCGATTCCAGATCCAGCTTTTCGGCCAGCTGCAGCGATTTCCAGTAGCAATTGGCCAGCAGTGCCGGCTCGTCGCGCAGACCGTCCTGCCAGACCGGGCCGACGGTGTGCAACACATGCCTGGCCGGCAGCTCGAAGGCGGGCGTCTGGCGCACCTCACCGGTCGGGCAGCGCATGCCGGGGCGGATCTCCGGCAGGGCGCGGCAGGCGTCGAGCAGCTGCGGACCGGCCGCGCGATGGATCGCGCCGTCCACGCCGCCGCCGCCCAGCAGGGATTCGTTGGCCGCATTGACGATCGCATCCACCGCCAGGGTCGTGATGTCGCCCTGCCACACTTCGATCTTCATGCGTACCGCTCCTTACGTACTGATACCGGGTCCATACAACGAAATGACGTGCCTGACCTGCACCGTAACCTGCAGGACATCTAGGCTGCGTCATCGTCGTCTCAGGCAGTGCGACCCGGCGAGCGCTGGCTGACCTTCACACGATGCTGCCGGATCGCTTCACCGCAGATGAAGCGCCCCATGCAAAACGCCCGCCGATGAGGGCGGGCGCTTCCTTCCTGCGGACCAACGGGCAGATCAGGGCAGACCGGCCAGCCAGTCGTCATCGGAGCCTTCGTTGATGTCGGCAAACAGCGGGGTGGAGAAGTAGCGCTCACCCGTGTCGGGCAGCATCGCCAGGATCACCGCGCCGGGTGTGGCCTTGGCGGCGATGTCCAGCGCGCTGGCGACCGTGGCACCGGCCGAGATGCCCACGAAGATGCCTTCCTCGGCCGCGAGCCGGCGCGAGGTCTCGATGGCGCGCGCGTCGTCGATGGTCAGCAGTTCATCGTAGACACCGCGGTTGAGCACTTCCGGCACGAAGTCGGGGGTCCAGCCCTGGATCTTGTGCGGCTTCCACTCATCGCCCTTGAGCAGGGCGGCGCCTTCCGGCTCGGTGGCGACGATGCGGGTCTCGGGTCGCGCGACCTTGAGCACTTCGCCGACCCCGGTCAGGGTGCCGCCGGTGCCCCAGCCGGTCACGAAGTAGTCCAGCCGCTTGCCGGCGAAGTCGCGCAGGATTTCCGGCGCCGTGGTGTTGCGGTGATAGGCGGGGTTGGCAGGGTTGGCGAACTGGCTGGCCAGGAACCAGCCGTGTTCCTCGGCCAGTTCCTTCGCACGGCGGACCATGCCCGAGCCGCGCTCGGCGGCCGGGGTCAGGATCACCTTGGCGCCGTAGGCGCGCATGAGCTTGCGGCGCTCGATCGAGAAGGTCTCCACCATCGTGGCCACGAACTTGTAGCCGCGCGCGGCGGCCACCATCGCCAGCGCCACGCCGGTGTTGCCCGAGGTCGCTTCCACGATGGTATCGCCGGGCTTGAGCAGGCCCTTGGCCTCGGCGTCGAGAATGATCGCCAGCGCCAGGCGGTCCTTGACCGAGCCGCCGGGATTGAACGACTCGACCTTCGCATACAGGGTGACGTGCTCGGGGGCGAGACGGTGCAGGCGCACCACCGGGGTGTTGCCGATGGTGTCCAGGATGGAGTCGTACAGGGCCATGGGAATGCTCCGCAGAAGTCGTTGCCGCCCGGGGGCCGTGCGGCAGGGGAAAGGGTCGGGCCGGTGGCGGCGCAAGGCGCCCGCGCGCGGCCGGGCCGGGGTCGGTCAGACCGTACCGCTGGCATATGACCGCGCGAAATGACCTGATTACCTTCTTAAACAACGTTTGGTTATAAGCTGGTGACGGCATTTGCCCTACAGTCGGATGGCCCCTCTCCATGCGCCGTATCGCCCGCCCATGACGCTGACCCAACTTCGCTACCTGGTCGCCATTGCCGACGCCGAGCTGAACATCACGCTGGCGGCGTCCCGTGTGCACGCCACCCAGCCCGGCCTGTCCAAACAGCTCAAGCAGCTGGAGGATGAACTCGGGTTCCTGCTGTTCGTGCGCAAGGGCCGCAGCCTGGAAGCGGTGACCCCGGCCGGCGTGGAAGTGATCGGCCGCGCCCGCGCTGTCCTGGGCGAGGCCAACAACATCCGCACCTATGCGGCCAACCAGCGCCGTGAAAGCCAGGGCCAGCTGGTGCTCACCACCACGCATACCCAGGCGCGCTTCGTGCTGCCGCCGGCAGTGGCGCGGATCAAGCAGGCCTACCCGCAGGTCAGCGTGCATCTGCAGCAGGCTGCCGAAAGCGACGCGCTGGACCTGCTCAGCCAGGGCGACGCGGACATCGCCATCATCAGCACCGCCGGCGGTGAGCCCACTGCCGGCCTGGCCATTCCGCTGTACCGCTGGCGCCGGCTGGTGCTGGTGCCGCGCGGGCACGCGCTGGACCGCCCGGGCGCCGCGCCGGACCTGCAGGCGCTCGCCAGCCACCCGCTGATCAGCTACGAATCCTCCACCCGCGGCAGCTCCTCGCTGCAGCGCGCCTTCGCCAGCGCCGGGCTGACCCCGGACATCGCCTTGACCGCCCTCGATGCGGATCTGATCAAGACGTATGTGCGCACCGGCCTGGGCGTGGGCCTGCTGGCGGAAATGGCGGTCAACGCCAGCGATGAAGACCTGCGGTCCTGGCCGGCCCCGGCGCCGATCGACGAGTGCATCGCCTGGGCCGTGCTGCCGCGCGATCGCGTGCTGCGCGATTACGCGCTGGAACTGGTGCATGTGCTCGCCCCACAGATCGACACCCGCGACCTGCGCCGGGTGATCGACGGCAACCAGGAAGCCAACTGGCCGCTGCCGCCGACCTGGGAATCACTGACGCAGACCATCACCGTATAGCGACGGTGATGGCTGCCCGCGCATTCCCCCTCTACCCCGCGCCGTTGGCGCGCCCCCTTCAACAGAAGGGGGCTTTTCTCCAGAGGGGGTGAGGGATTTGGTGGGCGCTTCAAATGGGCTGCTGCGACGGTTGGTCGCAGGGCTTCGGGCTGCCCTGCCAACGGTCGGGCGCTACCATGACGGGGTGAACGTCCGCCGTCGCCCGTATGCCGTTTTTCTGCAGCTTGCCTTCGTGGCGACGCTGCTGATGGCGCTGGCGCCGCTGGTCAGCCGCTGGCAGCAGGCGCATGCCGAGGCGCCGGTGATGCTGATGCCGACCGGCATGACCCACGCGGTGCCGGTGCCGCCCGATGCCCACGCCGGGCACGACATGCAGCACGACATCGCGCAGCGCGACGTGCACCACCACGACATGCAGCAGCACGACATGGCGCGCCATGACATGGCGATGCAGCCCATGCCGATGCACGCCCTGCCAAGCGCCCACGACACCCCCGCATCGTCGCCACCGATGAGCGAGCATGCCGGGCATGGCGACGCCTGCGAGTACTGCATGATGGCCTCGCGGCTGATGCCGTGGCTGGCGGTGCTGATCCTGCTGTTGCCGGCGATGCCGGTCATTGCACCGCGCGTGCTGCGCGCGGTGCCCACGCCACGCAGCCTGCGCTGGCCCGCCCACGCCGCACGCGGCCCGCCCGCGATCTCCTGAATCCACCGCCTTTTCTGCCTGTGTCGCCGTGATGGCGGCGCGTGCCTGCGTGCTTTTCTGGAGTTCCACCATGAACGTTTCTTCCCGCAGCGCGGGCGCACTGACGCGCCTGTCTGTTTCCCTGTCGCTGGCCCTGGTCGCGCTGCCGCTGCATGCCGCCAACGACGACGCCCGCACCCTCGATACGCTGGTCGTCACCGCCACCGCGCCCTCATCGCCGCTGCACTGGGTCACCGATCCGCGCCTGCCGCGGCAGCCGGTGCCGGCCAGCGATGGCGCTGATTATCTGAAGACGGTTCCCGGCTTCTCGGCGATCCGCAACGGCGGCACCAACGGCGATCCGGTGCTGCGCGGCATGTTCGGTTCGCGCCTGAACATCGTCAGCAACGAAGGCAATCTGATCGGTGCCTGCCCCTCGCGCATGGACAACCCGCTGTCCTACATCGCCCCGGAAACCTTCGATCGGTTGACCATCATCAAGGGACCGCAGAGCGTGCGCTGGGGCGCCGGTGCCTCGGCCGGCACGGTGCGCTTCGAGCGCGATACCCCGCGTTTCGATCAGCCGGGCATGGATATCAACGCCAGCGCCCTGGTCGGCTCGCGCAACCGCAATGACCAGGTGCTGGATCTCACCGCCGGCGCTTCGCCGGGCTATGTGCGCGTCAACGGCAACCGCTCCGAATCGGATGACTACAAGGACGGCAACGGGGATGTGGTGCCCTCCAAGTGGCGCAAGTGGAACAGCGATGTCGCCGTCGGCTGGACACCTGATGCCGATACCGTGCTGGAACTCTCGGCCGGCACCGGCGATGCGATCGCGCGCTACGCCGGCCGCGGCATGGACGGTGCCGCGTTCAAGCGCACCAGCTACGCCGCCCGCTTCGAGAAGGACAACCTGCCCGGTGCATGGGACAAGCTGCAGGCCAACGTGTACTACAACGACGCCGACCACGTGATGGACAACTACACGCTGCGCACGCCGAACCCGGCCAGCAGCATGCCGATGCCGATGGCCTCCAATGTCGATCGCCGCACCACCGGTGGGCGTATCGCCTCGGAATGGCGCTGGCAGGACATTGCCATCGTGGCCGGCGTGGATGCGCAGGACAGCCGCCATCGCAGCCGCAACGCGATGGGTCGCAACGTGTACCGCCAGCAGCCGTGGCGTACCGATGCACGCTTTGAGAACCTCGGGGCGTTCACCGAGATCACGCTGGGCGAGGGCACCGCGCAACGCTGGGTCGGTGGCCTGCGCATCGACCGTGCCGAGGTGAAGGATGAGCGCGCCACCGCCGGCATGATGGCGATGCCGAACCCGACCGCCGGGCAGACCCGTCGCGAGAACCTCGGCAGCGGCTTCGTGCGGTTCGAGCGCGACATCGCACCCGCGTTGACCTGGTACGCCGGCGTCGGCCACAGCGAGCGCATGCCCGACTACTGGGAACTGTTCTCGCCGAATCTCGGCCCGGCCGGCGCGATCAACGCCTTCACCGGCGTGCAGCCGGAAAAAACCACCCAGCTCGATCTGGGCCTGCAGTACCGCACCGACCGCCTCAACGCCTGGGTCTCGGCGTATGCCGGGCGCCTCCAGGACTACATCCTGTTCACCTACCGCGACGGCGGCATGATGGGCAGCACCAGCCAGGCCAGCAATGTCGATGCGCGCATTGCCGGCGCCGAGGCGGGCGCGGAGTGGCAGCTGGCGCAGCAGTGGAAACTCGGCGGCACGCTGGCCTATGCCTGGGGCGAGAACCGCAGTGACGGCCGCGCGCTGCCGCAGATGCCGCCGCTGGAAGCCCGGCTCAGCACCGCCTGGGAAGGCGAGCGCTGGACCGTGGGGGCGCTGGCACGCGCGGTCTCGCGTCAGGGCCGGGTCGCGGCGGGGCAGGGCAACGTGGTCGCCCGCGATCTCGGCCCCAGCGCCGGCTTCGCCACCCTGGCCGTGAACGCCAGCTACCGGGTCAACGAGGCGCTGCTGGTGAGTGCAGGCGTGGACAACCTGTTCGACCGCGCCTACAGCGAGCATCTGAACCTGGCCGGCAGCGCCGATTTCGGCTTCCCGGCCGATCCGGTGCGCATCAACGAACCTGGCCGCACCGCCTGGCTGAAAGTGAACTATCGTTACTGAGTACGCTGGCCGGGCGGGGGACCTGTCTCCCGCCCGGCGCCCGGCGCCGCCGGATCCGACACCCCGGCGCGTGCCGCGCACTTCGACATGCGTCGATACATGGCGATACATCCTGTGCAGGCCCCAGCACGGAAAGGCCTTCGCCCGTCACCGGCAGATGTGAACAGGCCGGTAAACGCTTGACACATATGCCCCGGCTCGACCCCTCTATACACTCGGCGGTCGAGAAACAACCGGGATTGCATCACATGTTGGGACACATCGCAGCGCGCTTCGCCGCTGGCATCGCCTTGGTCGCTTTGGCAGGGTGTGGCAGTAAAGACGAGGCCGCTCGCCGGCAGGCAGACGCCGTACCGGTCACCACCCAGGTGGTGAAGGCTTCGGCATGGAGCGACACGCTGCAGGCACTGGGCACGGCGAAGGCGCGCGAGTCGGTGACGGTTACCGCCAAGGTCAGCGAAATCATCGAGACGGTGCACTTCGAAAGTGGCCAGCAGGTCAGTGCCGGCACGCCGCTGGTCACCCTGCGCGGCCAGGCCCAGGAAGCCGCGCTGCTGCAGGCCCAGGCCACGTTCCTGGAGGCGGACCAGCTGTACAAGCGCCAGCGCGAACTCGCCGCCCAGCAACTGGTGGCCAGCTCCACGCTGGACACGCAGCGCGCCATCCGCGACGCCGCTGATGCCCGCGTGCGCGAAATGCAGTCCGACATCGGCGACCGCCGGGTGCGTGCGCCGTTCGCCGGCGTGCTGGGCATCCGCCAGGTCAGCGCCGGTTCGCTGGTCACCCCCAGCACCGCGATCACCACGCTCGATGACATCGAGCGCATGCACGTGGACTTCCAGGTGCCCGAAGCCGAGTTGGCTTCGCTGAGCACCGGCGACAAGGTCAACGCGACCAGCGTGGCGTATCCGGGCCGCAACTTCGAAGGCAAGGTCGCCACCATCGATACCCGCGTGGATCCGGGCACGCGTGCGGTCACCGTGCGTGCGGACTTCATCAATGCCGATCACGCACTGCGCCCGGGCATGCTGCTGGATGTGCGCATGTTCCGCCCCGAGCGCCAGGCGCTGGTCATCCCTGAAATCGCGGTCGTCCAGGTCGGACGCGATTCCTACGTGTTCAGGGTCACGCCGGACCAGAGCGTGGAGCGTGCCGACATCGTCGCCGGCGGGCGCCGCAGCGGTGTGGTGGAAATCCGCGAAGGCCTCGCCGTGGGTGACCGCATCGTGGTGGACGGCACCGGCAAGCTGCGCCCGGGCCTGAAGATCCAGGCCGAAGACGCTGCACCGGTCGCGCCGGCCGCGGCCGCGTCGGCCGAACCGGACACCGCCGGATGAAGCTTTCCGACGTTTCCATCCAGCGGCCGGTCTTCGCCGTGGTGATGAGCCTGCTGCTGGTCGTGCTGGGCTTCATGTCATTCACGCGTTTGACCCTGCGCGAACTGCCTGCGATCGATCCGCCGATCGTCTCGGTCTCGGTCGATTACACCGGCGCGTCGGCAGCGGTCATCGAAAGCCGCATCACCCAGGTACTGGAAGATGCGCTGGCCGGCATCGAAGGCATCGATACGATCAACGCGCGCAGCTCCAACGGGCGCTCGCAGGTCAGTATCGAATTCACGTCCAACCGCGATATCGAAGCGGCCGCCAACGATGTGCGCGATGCGGTCAGCCGCGTTGCCGACCGCATGCCCGAAGAGGCGCGGCCGCCGGAAATCGCCAAGGTCGAGAGCGACGCCGACCCCATCATCTGGCTCAACATGAGCTCGACCTCGATGGATACGCTGGAGCTGAGCGACTACGCCGACCGCTACATCGTCGACCGCTTCTCCAGCCTGGATGGCGTGGCCCAGGTCCGCATCGGTGGCCGCCAGCGCTATGCGATGCGGATCTGGCTGGACCGCGACCAGCTCGCCGCGCGCGGCCTCACCGTGGGCGATGTGGAAACCGCGCTGCGCAACGAGAACGTGGAACTGCCGGCTGGCCGCATCGAATCGGCCGATCGCGATTTCACCCTGCGCGTGGAGCGCAACTACGTCAAACCCGAGGACTTCGCCGGCATCCCGCTGGGCAAGGGCACTGATGGGTACGTGGTGCGCATGGGCGATGTGGCCAAGATCGAACTGGCCTCGTCTGAGCGCCGGGCCTACTACCGCAGCAATGGCGAGCCGAACATCGGCCTGGGCATCGTCAAGACCTCCACCGCCAACGCGCTGGATGTCGCCCGTGAAGCGCGCGCGGAAGCCGACCGGATCAGCAGCACGCTGCCGGAAGGCACCCGCATCTTCGTGGCCTTCGACAACACCACCTTCATCGAGGCCGCGGTCGATCGCGTGTACGCCACGCTGGTCGAGGCGATGCTGCTGGTGCTGGCGGTGATCTGGCTGTTCCTGGGCAGTTTCCGCGCCGCGTTGATTCCCGCGGTGACGGTGCCGGTCTGTCTGATCGCGGCCTTCATCGCGCTGTATGCCTTCGGTTTTTCGATCAATCTGCTGACCCTGCTCGCGCTGGTACTGTGTATCGGCCTGGTGGTGGATGACGCCATCGTCGTGGTGGAGAACGTGCAGCGCCGCATCGATCTGGGCGAGCCGCCGCTGGTCGCCTCCAAACGCGGCACCACCCAGGTGGCGTTCGCGGTGATCGCCACCACCGCGGTGCTGGTCGCGGTGTTCCTGCCGGTCGGCTTCCTGGAAGGTAATACCGGCCGACTGTTCCGCGAGCTGGCCGTCGCACTGGCCGCGGCGGTGGCGCTGTCGGCGTTCGTGTCGCTCACGCTGACCCCGATGATGGCCTCCAAGCTGCTCAAGCCGCATACCGGCCAGGCACCGAAGGGCCTGCACGGGGTGATCAACCGCAATCTGGATCGCCTGTCGGCCGCCTACGGGCGTTTCCTGGAAGCGCATGTGACCCGCACCTGGGTCTACATCGTGGTGATGATCCTCTCGTTGCTGGCCAGCGCGCTGCTGCTCAAGGTGCTGCCCTCCGAACTGGCCCCGGCCGAAGACCGCGGCTCCTTCCAGATCATGATCGATGGCCCGGAAGGTGCGGGCTTCGATTACACCGTCGGCCAGGTCCAGCAGGTCGAGAAGATCGTCTCCGGTTTCGTCGGCGAAGATGAGCCGATCGTGCGTGCCAACCCGCGCGTGCCCGGCGGCTGGGGCTCCAGCGAGGAAATGCATACCGGCCGTATCAGCGTGTTCCTGCAGCCCTGGCGTCAGCGCGATGTCTCCACCCCGGATGTAGCGGCCGAGCTGCAGACCCACCTCAATGACCTGCGGGGCGTGCGCGTGCGTACCCAGGTGGGTGGCGGCCTGGTGCGCAGCCAGGGCCAGCCGTTCCAGATCGTGCTGGGTGGCCCGGAATACGCGGAGATCGCGCAGTGGCGTGACCGCATGCTGCTGCGCATGGCCGACAACCCTGGCCTGGTCGGTGCGGACTCGGATTACAAGGAAACCCGCCCGCAGATGCGCGTGAACATCGATCGCCAGCGTGCGGCCGATCTGGGCGTATCGGTCACCGCGATCGGCAGCGCGCTGGAAACCATGATGGGCTCGCGCCGCGTCACCACCTTCGTCGACAACGGCGAGGAGTACGACGTGCTGGTCCAGGCCGGGCGCGACGGCCGCGCCTCGCCGTCGGATCTGGCCGCGATCCGCGTGCGTGCCAGTGGCGGCGAACTGGTCCCGCTGTCCAACCTGGTCACGCTCAGCGAAGTGGCCGAAGCCGGCAGCCTCAACCGCTTCAACCGGCTGCGCTCGATCACCATCAACGCCGGCCTGGCCCCGGGCTATCCGCTGGGCGAGGCCATCGCCTGGGCCCAGCAGGTGGCCAGTGAAGAGCTGCCGCAGCATGCGCAGATCAGCTGGAAGGGCGAATCGCGCGAGTACCAGAACGCGGGCAGCGCCGTGCTGCTGACCTTCGCGATGGCCCTGCTGGTGGTGTTCCTGGTGCTGGCTGCGCAGTTCGAGAGCTTCATCCACCCGCTGGTGATCATGCTGACGGTGCCGCTGGGCGTGCTCGGCGCGCTGCTGGGGCTGTATGTCAGTGGTGGCACGATCAACCTGTTCAGCCAGATCGGCATCGTGATGCTGGTGGGCCTGGCGGCCAAGAACGGCATCCTGATCGTGGAGTTCGCCAACCAGTTGCGCGATGAGGGCCGCAACGTGCACCAGGCCATCGTCGAATCGGCGATGGTGCGCCTGCGCCCGATCCTGATGACCTCCATCGCCACCGTGGTCGGTGCGATCCCGCTGGTGGTGGCCGGTGGCCCGGGTTCGGCCAGCCGCGGCACGATCGGCGTGGTGGTGATCTTCGGCGTGACCGTGTCCACGTTCCTGTCGCTGTTCGTGGTGCCGGCGTTCTACTCGCTGCTGGCCCCGTACACCCGCTCGCCGGAAGCCGTGGCGCGTGAACTGGCCCGCCAGGAAGCGCAAACGCC
Organism: Stenotrophomonas sp. PS02301; assembly: GCF_029959485.1. NCBI lineage: Bacteria > Pseudomonadati > Pseudomonadota > Gammaproteobacteria > Lysobacterales > Lysobacteraceae > Stenotrophomonas > Stenotrophomonas sp. PS02301. The sequence continues at coordinate 5,659 of NZ_JASCOO010000010.1, read as the reverse complement.
CTCGGTCGGCGGCCATGCCTGACCCGAATGGGCGGCATTGCCGCCCATTCATCGAAATTGCCACTACGCACTCCGGCGCGGATCGTGGAGAATCGACCGGGTCCCAGCCGACGGGGACGTTCCTTTTGTTTCCGCCGACTGGAGAGAGCGCGTGGAAGAAGTAGTCAGTTTCATCAACGGGATCATCTGGAGCAAAGCTCTGATCTTCCTGTGTCTTGCCGCAGGCCTGTACTTCAGTGCCCGTACCCGGTTCATGCAGATCCGTGGGTTCGTGGAAATGTGCCGGCTCACCGTGCAGGGTGAGAAATCCGACGCGGGCGTGTCTTCGTTCCAGGCGCTGGCCATGTCCATGGCCGGCCGGATGGGCATCGGCAACATCGCCGGTGTGGCCACCGCGATCGCCTTCGGCGGCCCCGGTGCGATCTTCTGGATGTGGGTGATGGGCTTCCTTGGTGCGTCCACCTCGTATGTGGAATGCACCCTGGCGCAGATCTACAAGACCAAGGATGCCGAAGGCCGCTACCGCGGTGGCCCGGCGTATTACATCGAAAAGGCCATGGGCCTGAAGTGGTACGCCCTGGCCTTCGCCGTGGCGACCATCATCGCCGCCGGCTTCCTGATGCCGGGCGTGCAGGCCAATGCCATCGCCGACAGCATCATCAACGCCTGCCGCGGCGGCGCCCTGTGCGGGCCGCTGGATGGCCAGTTCATGGGCCTGGAATCGGTGCAGGCGCTCAAGCTGGGCATCGGTATCGTGGTCGCGCTGCTGCTGTCGGTGGTGATCTTCGGCGGCGTCAAGCGCATCGCCAACTTCGCCGAGGTGGTCGTTCCGTTCATGGCCGCCGCCTTCATCCTGATGGCCATCACCATCATGATCATCAACTACGACCGCGTGCCGGACATGTTCCGCACGGTGTTCAGCAGCGCCTTCGGTGCGCATGCCGCGTTCGGCGCGATGATGGGTCTGGCGGTGGAGTGGGGCGTCAAGCGCGGCATCTACGCCAACGAGGCCGGCCAGGGTACCGGCCCGCATGCGGCCGCCGCCTCGGAGGTTTCGCACCCGGCCAAGCAGGGTTACGTGCAGGCCTTCGCGATCTACTTCGACACCATGATGGTGTGCACCGCCACCGCGTTCCTGATCCTGGCCGCGGGCACCTACAACGTGTATTCCCCGGTCCCGGGCGGCGCGCCCGTGTTCGCCGGCCTGGCCGGTGTCGCCGAAGGCGCGGGCTACGCGCAGGCGGCGGTGGAAACCGTCATCCCGGGCTTCGGTGCGGCCTTCGTGGCGATCGCGATCTTCTTCTTCGCCTTCACCACGATCATGGCCTATTACTACATGGCCGAGACCAACCTGACCTACGTCAACAACAACGCCAAGCGCCCGCTGACCGTCCTGCTGCTCCGCCTGGGCATCATCGGCATGGTGATCTTCGGTGCATTCCACAATGCCGGCATGGCGTGGGCGCTGGGCGACATCGGCGTAGGCCTGATGGCGTGGTTGAACATCATCGCGATCCTGATCGTGCAGAAGCCGGCGATGCTGGCCCTGCGCGACTACGAACGTCAAAAGAAGCTCGGCCTGGATCCGACCTTCGACCCCGATGCACTTGGCATCAAGAACGCCGATTTCTGGCGTACCCGCAAGCTGGAGCTGTCCCGTAGTGAATGATCCCTGGAAGAATGCGCGCCGTCCGTCCTCGCGGCCGCCGCGCGCCACGCCGTTGCCGCCCCGCGAAGGTGGCACGCCGCCGCCGCCCGGCCGCGGCAACGACGAGCTGCGCCTGTACGGCTGGAATGCCGTGCAGGCCCTGTTCGAGCATCGCCCGCAGGCGCTGCGCAAGCTGTACCTGACCGAGGCGCTGATCCCGCGCATGCAGCCAGTGCTGAAATGGTGCGTGGCCAACCGCGTCGGTTACCGCGTGGTGGAAGACGGCGATCTGAACAAGCTCGCCGCGACGACCCACCACGAGGGTCTGGTGGCCGACGTGCTGCGTGCGCCGATGCTGGCGCTGGACGAATGGCTGGCCACGCTGCCGGCCGACAAGCCGGTGCTGGCGCTGTGGCTGGATGGCGTGGGCAACCCGCACAACTTCGGCGCGATCCTGCGCTCGGCGGCGCACTTCGGTGTGGCCGGGCTGCTGCTGCCACCGGATTCCACGCTGGCGCTGTCCGGTGCGGCCGCGCGCGTGGCCGAAGGTGGCGCCGAGGCGGTGCCGCTGGTGCGTCTGCCGGAACTGCCCGAGGCGATGGCGCAGCTGCGCGCGGCCGGGTTGAGTCTGGCTGCCACGCTGGTGGAAGGCGGGGATGATCTGTTCGCCACTACGCTGCCGTCGCGGTTGGTCTACGTCATGGGCGCCGAAGGCGAGGGCATGGATCGCGAGCTGGCGCAGGACTGCGACCACCAGGTTTCCATCCCGGGCACCGGTGCCGTGGAAAGCCTCAACGTCGCCTCGGCGACGGCCGTATTGTTGGCGCAGTGGTACGGACGCAGTCGCGTTTGACCACTGCGAGCGTTTTCGGGGGGAGCGCGGCGTCATTCGCGCCACCCACGGTGTGATCGGTTTCACCGAAATCGTCGTGACTACATCCGATTCGGATTAATCGCATAGTGCATGCAGTGCAAACTGCGCACAGTGCCGGGCGGGCGCTGTGCTGCGTGGGTGAGGAGAGACACCCCCGCAGCGCGGCGATCCGCTTGTCCGGACCGCGAAGGTCTAGCGGCGCTCACCGCGTGGGGTGTGACGTTATCCCGGTAGCCCGGTCGCATTGCGACCGGGCTTTTTTTTTATTCGCTCGGCGGCGTGGTCGGCTTGGCTTCGCTGCCGAAGCTGCCCTCGGCTTCGGCGGCGAGATAGGCGAATACGGTGTAGGCCGCCACGTTCTGCGCCAGTGCGGCCGGGTCGATCTTGTCGAGCGTGTCGTCTGCGGTGTGGTGCAGGTGGAAGTAGTCGCTGCCGTCCTGCGCCAGCCATGCCCAGGCGCCGCCCTTGGCCGCCAGCGGACCCACGTCCGGGCCCGGGCCACCCTTGTCGGCGGCGTACTCGATGCCGAGCGGCTTGAGCACCTCGGCGATCTGGCGGGTGGCTTCGCGCGAGGTGGCCGGGTTCGGTGAGCCGGTGTTGAAGGCGTAGATGCGGCCCGCGCCGAAATCGCTCTCGGCCGCGAGCTGGTGCAGCACCACATCCTTGGCGTGCGCTTCGGCATACGCTTTGCCGCCGTACAGGCCCTGCTCCTCGTTGGCGAAGGCGATCACGCGGATGGTGCGCTTGGGCGCCTGCTTGAGCTGGCCGATCAGATGGCCGGCCGCCATGGTGATGCCCACGCCGGCGCCGTCATCCACCGCGCCGGTGCCCAGGTCCCAGGAATCGAGGTGACCGCCGATCACCACCACTTCCTTGGGCAGGCTGCGCCCGGTGATCTCGCCGATCACGTTGTACGAGGTCGCCTTGCCGTCCCAGCCGCAATCCAGGCTGAGTTTGAGCGTGGTGCTGCCGAGCGCGACCAGGCGCGCCAGCTGGTTGGCATCGGGCACCGACAGCGCGGCAGCCGGGACCGGGGTCAGGCCGTCATCGAAGCGGGTGATGCCGGTGTGCGGCACGCGGTGCGAATCGGTGCCGGCCGAGCGCATCACGAAGCCGATCGCGCCCTTGCGGATCGCCTCGGACGGGCCCTTGCTGCGCACCGCGCCACCGTTGCCGTAATCACGGCCATCGCGGTAGGCGGTCATCTGGTAATCGACGAAGGCGATCTTGCCCTTCAGCGAGCCGGCCGGCGCGGCCTGCAGCGCGGCCAGATCGGCGAAGCGCACCACCTCGGCCTCCACCGTGCCGCCCGGGCTGCCGCCCAGTGCGGTGATGGTCAGCGGCTGGGCGTGCTTGCCCATCACTTCGGCGTGCTCACTGCGGCGCTCCCACTTGGGGAAGGTGACCGGCTCGGTCCAGACCTTGTCGAAGCCCAGTGATTTGAACTTCGCCACCGCCCAGGCCACGGCGCGTGCGTCGGCTTCACTGCCGGCGATGCGCGGGCCGATCTCGGTGGTCAGCGATTCGACCACCTTCCAGCCGGTGTCGTCCTTGAGGGCCTGCTCGCGCAGCTCGGCGGCGGTGGCCAGCGAGGTCGGCGGCAGCGTGGTGATACCGGTCGCCGCGAACGCGGGCGCGGCCAGCAGGGCGAGGGAAGATGCGATGGCAAGGACGCGGCGACGCATGGACGAACTCCGGGAAACGGGGCGGAAGCGTCCGAGCTTACCAGCCTCTCCCGCACGCACATGGGCGGGACGTCATGCTCCGGCAGATACTGTTTTCCAAAAGCGAAAGCCCCGCCGGAGCGGGGCTTTCGGCACTACCGGTGGTGCTGCCTCAGTGCTTGAGGTTGTCACGGATCTCGCGCAGCAGCAGCACTTCTTCACTCGGCGCGGCCGGGGCGGCCGGCTCGGCCTGCTTCTTGCGGGCCAGGCGGTTGATGAACTTGACCACCATGAAGATCGCAAAGGCCACGATCACGAACTGCACCACGGTGTTGAGGAAATCGCCGTAGCCGATCACTACCGCCGGAATCTCTTTGCCATCGGCGGCAATCCGGGCCGGGGCGAGGGTCCAGGCCAGCTCGGAGAAGTCCACCCGGCCGATCATCCAGCCCAACGGCGGCATGATGATCTTGTCCACCAGTGCGGTGACGATCTTGCCGAACGCCGCACCGATGACCACACCCACGGCCAGATCGATGACGTTGCCACGCATGGCGAATTCTTTGAACTCAGTCAGTACACCCATCGGGCTCTCCTGTCGCAGTGGGGAAAAAGACGCAGCAGCGTAACGCAGCGGATGTCATCCAGCGATGATGCCGTGGCGCTCGGCCACGTTTTCCAGGCGCGCGCTGAAACGGTCGCCCGGCTTCAATGCGGCCACGCCCGAGGGCGTGCCCATGAAGACCAGATCGCCCGCGCGCAGTGCCCACAGCTTGGAGAGCTCGTGCAGGATCTCCGGCACGTTCCAGATCATCTGGTCCAGCAGTGATTGCTGACGCACCTCGCCATTGATCTCCAGCGACAGATTGAGGGCGGCCAGATCGCCGACTTCACCGGCCGGCACCAGCTCGCTCACGGGGGCGGACTGGTCAAAACCCTTGGCCGGATCCCACGGGTGGCCCTTGGCTTTGGCCTGCGCCTGCAGATCGCGGCGGGTCAGGTCCAGGCCGACGCCGTAGCCGAACACCAGCGCCTCGGCCTGGTCGACCGGCAACTCGCCGGCAGGCGCGTCCTTGCCGATCGCCACCACCAGCTCCACCTCGTGGTGCAGGTCCTGGGTGGCGAGCGGGTAGGGGATCACATCGTCATGGCCGACCACGATCGCATCGGCCGGCTTGCTGAAGAACATCGGGCGGCCGCGATCGTCGGCAGACGGCACGGCCGCGCCCATTTCGCGCGCGTGATCAGCGAAATTGCGGCCCACACAGTAGATGCGACGCACCGGGAAGGTACCGCCGCCGGCGACCGGAATGCGGGGCTGCTCGGGCGTGGGGATTACATCGGTCATGCGCGCGTCCTGTGGAGAGGTTTCGCCGCAGTCTAGAGCGTTTTCCCGCCGCCACAAACAGAAACGGGCCCGCCGGGCGCGGCCGGGATCAGGAGCAAAGCGCGGGGTTCAAAGCCCCCAAGGCC